>SKJO01000145.1 GCA_007121975.1 Nitriliruptoraceae bacterium
CACCTCGCGGTCGTGCCCGTGCGGGCGGCGTGCGTCGCGCGGCTGCTGGCCAGCGCACGGCGCACCTGCTCGAGCAGCTGGGGATCACCGCCGGCGCCCACGGCTGCCCGCGCGGCGAGAAGGGCGCTCAGCGCGGTGGCGGCGCTGCGCTCACGCGGCACGGTGGGCTGAGCCTCACGGGGCAGATCGGGACCACGTGGGGAGCACCCGTCACCGCTGGCGGCGGTCGTCCCTCGGCAGCCGGGGGGCCAGCGGTCGGTGGCCCGGCACGGGCCGGGTGCTCCAGGTGTCGTCGTGCGGTGGTCGGCAGACGTTGCCGGGTGGCGAACTCGTACGCGTGCAGGAGCCTCGTCGAACCGGATCCTGCCTCGGTCGTCGTCGTCGCGAAGCATGCTCGGTGCCCGACGCCACGGTCAAGCCGGCGCACCCAGCGCCGGCTTCGAACGGCTCGAGGGGCTCAGCCCTGCGCCGCAGCGGCATGCTCGGCACGACGCTCGAGCGCACGCGCACGGATCTCAGCGATGTCCTCATCACTGTAGACGCCGTTGACCCCCGAGATGGTCGCAAGCTTCATGCCGTGCTTGAGCCCGAGCTTGTAGATCTCCTTGACCTTCTCCCACTCGATGGCCCGCCCCACGGTGTAGGTCTCGTAGCGCCCCTCGAGGGCGAGCACGACGGTCTCGGCCAGGCATGCGTACGCCACGCCCGGAGGCAGGCCGATGCCCCGCATCTTGACCTCGTCACCGGGCAGCTGGATCTCGCCGGATTCGACCACGAGCACGTCGGGCCGCTTGGCCACGTCCTCGGCCGACAGGTCGAGCGGACGGGCAACGTCGGTGATCACGCAGCCGGGCTTGACTTCCATGATGTCGAGCACCCGCTTGCCGGCCCCCGAGGTCGCGGTGACGATCAGGTCCATCTGGCCGAGGTGGTCGTTGGGGGTGGCGGCGATGTGGATCCTCGCCCGGGGGTCCTGTGACTCGATGTCCTGCTTGAGCGCGAGCAGCTTGGCGGACTCCGGGGACACGAGCCACAGCTCGTCGCTGGACAGCGCCAGCAGACGGGCGCACACCGACCCGATCGCACCGGTCGCCCCGACCACCATGGCATTGCCCTTGATGCGGCCCTGCTCATCGACCTCGGCAAGGCCAAGGCGCATGGTCGCATCCCGGGCCGCCCACAGGGCGCCCGACGCGCTGTAGCTGTTGCCGGTGGTGATCGGCAGGGGGGCACGACGGGCCACGGTGACGCCGGCGTCGCCGACCACCTTGGTGAAGGCACCGAGTCCCATGACCTGTGCGCCGAGCTTGCGGGCGGTCTCGGCGGCTGCGAGCAGCCGACCGTAGGTGAACTCGGGCCGGTGGGCCATCAGCTCCTTGGGCGTGCCGCCCACCGTGATCAGCCAGCCCTCGGCTTCGGCGCCGGTCGGGGACTTGATCCCGGTCACATGGCTGTAGGTGAACGGCGGCATGTAGGCCATGGCCTTCTCCATGGCGTCCATCGCCGGCGGCGGCGCGACCTTGGCGATGGTTCCCAGCGGCTCCACGCTGCGGAAGTACTCCTGGGACAACGGGTGGATCACGAACGCGAAGCGGCTCTTTCGCCGCGGACCATTCGGGTACAGGGTCCGTGATTCCAAGCCGGCCGAGACGATCATGTCGAGCAGGTCGTCGTTGGTCAGATGCCCGTCATCGGGCCCGGCGATGACCACCATGATCGCTTCGAGCACGGCCGCGTTGACCGTCACCGAGAACGGCTGGGGGGTGGTGTCGAGCACCATGTCCACGCCTCGACCAGCGAGCTCGGTCAGGCGCTCCTCGGAGATCCCCGAGGTCACCAGCGTCTTGCCGGCGAGGTCCTCGAGCCCGAAGCCGACCAACTCCTCGTAGGTCGCAACGACCACGTCACAGTCCCGGGCTGCCTTGCGGGCCAGCGCGTGGCTGAGCCGGTGCCCCGGGGTCTTGAAGTGGTCCTTGATCGGGTCGGGCAGCAGATGCAGCGGCCACAGCCCGGCCCTGGCGGCGAGCCCCAACATCGGCTTGGAGTCGAGCTTGGCCGGAAGGTCCAGACGCAGCAGCGGATCCGCGAACTCCAGGTTCGGGGTGAACTCGCGCAGGATCCGTGTGGTGCGGTCGTGGTTCACTCCCCCGAGCACGACGGTGCGGGCGTTGTTGAAGAACCCCGGCATCTCGTGATGCACGTGCCGGATCGCCCACTCCTGCAGCACGTCGTTGAGCGTCTCACCGTCAACGATGGGCACGTCACCAGCGGCTTCACGGACCTGCTCGGTGACGTCATCCGGGCCGTCGTAGATCGCCAGCGCCCGGGCCTCGCGGATACCGGTCAGCGCGATCGCGTCGGCCTCCTCAGCCCAGGCGGCGACCAGCAACTCGGCGGTGTCGATGTCGCCATCGGCCCCAACCCGCACGATGCGCACGTCATGGTCGAGGAAGGTGACCTGCTCGTCGTAGTCGCGCTCCGAGGCTGCGAAGCTCACGTTGACGACGAGAAGGGGGGCAGAGGTGCTCATCGGTTCTCCCAGTGGTCGTGCGCCGCTCCCGGGACCACCAGCGGACACCGGCGCGCGGCATGCCGCATGCGCGGCCGGACGTCCCATCGCGCCGACCGACAACCGCGCACCATTGGTCCGTGGACGTCGACCAGCGGAACCTCGTCCGACATGCGCCGGGGCGCGGTGGCTGGTGATGTAGTCGCAGTCTAGAGGCTCACGGCCGGCGTGGAGCAGGTTCTGGCACCGGTCGCCCCGCCGGGGCCTTCCAAGCGCTCACCCCGCAGCGACCCAGCCGTCCCCCGGGGCCGTCCCCCGGGGCCGTCCACCGGGGCCGTCCACCGGGGCCATCCCGCTGGACCATCCCCCGAGCGGTCAACCCGCGGTGGCCGCACGCAGTGCATCTGCGTCGAGGACCACCGAAGCGAAGGTCTCCTCGATCTCGAACACCGTCGGACCCGCACCCTCGCTGAGCATCACCATCACGACGATCAGGGGACGAGCATCGTCGGCGACCTCGAGCAGCAGGATGCCCTGATCGAAAGGAGCCGCTTCGTCAGGTACCGAGTGCAGCAGGGACGTTGCCCCATCCGCGCCGGGGACCCGCGGCTGGTCCCGACCGATCTCGGTCGCTCCGAATGCTGCGGCGTCGAGTTCGACCTCACGCACCGCCTCCCCGAGGCTGGCGTACCCGTCGTCGACGAACACCTCGAGGTAGCCCTCGGGGGGCTGGGTGCCCTCGAACCCGGGCAGCCCGGACGCTGCGAACACCTCGAAGCTCCACCCGCTGCCAGCGGGCGGGACCAGCGACAGCCAGGGCACCGGCTGCTCGCGGGGTCCGGCCGCCGCTGGATCCTCGACCGGCGGGGCGGCCGGCTCATCGGGGTGCGAGTCCGTATCGGGATCCGTCGGGAGCTGCTCCTGTGAGGGATCAGTGGGATCCTCGACCTCCGCCTCCGCGACCTCCGAGGCCACCTGCTCCTCTGGCTCGGCGACCTCGGCCTCGGGGTCTTCGACACCGTTCGCGGCGCCCTGCGAGGCGTCGTCGACCGCCTCGGGTACGAACTCCTCGGGATCCGACTGGTCGGCGGCGGCATCCGGCTCACCGCCGAGCACCGTCCACCACGCGATCCCACCTCCCACCACCAGGATGCCGAGTAGCCCGAGAGCACCAAGCACCCACGGCAGGGGTCGGCGGACGTCGGCCGAACCGCGACCGGCGCCGTCGGGTCCGGGGGGCGGCTGAGGGGATCGTGCGGAGAAGGACATGCCACTCCGTGGTGATCGCGGAAGCAAGACGACGCTTGCGCGCGCGATGGCCGGGCAATGTTCGGTGGCGCGCGGCGCGTGCGGGTGCTCGAGGTGGGTTCTGGTCGCGTTCGTAGATGCGTAGGGAGAGGGTTTCGAGTTGGTCGATCAGGTCGCGCAGCCGTCGTGCGTGGTCGAACCAGGGGCCGTAGTGCTCGGCTTGCGGGTCGGCCTGGCAGCGACAGCCGGGCGTGCCGCAGGCCGTGGAGCGCTCGAGCACGGTGCCCGGCAGCGCGAGGCCGGCCCGGGCCAGCCGTAGCCTACCGACGGGCAGAGATCCGTTGCCGACACGATCGAGGGCGCGCCGAGGCGGAACGGGACCCCACGCCCTGGACAGCTCGCCCCCCCGGTGGGTCCCTGCAGTCCGCTGCGTCGTGTCTGCCGTATGGCCCGTGCGTCCTTCGTACGGCCCACTGCGGTTCGTGCACCGCCCGAGCGCAGCACGCGCATGACACCGCAGGCGCATGCATGTTCAGCACATGGATGGCGACCGCCCCCCACCACCGCGACCGGCTGCCCCCACGGCCGGCGAGGTCCTCCCCGACCACGCCGGGGCTCACGGTCCGGACGCGGATGCGGGTGTGGCCGGCGTCGCAGCCCACCCCGCCGCCGCCTGACGATGCGGACGTGCCCGTCGAGCCGCTGTCCTCTCTGGATGCGCTCGGTGCGCGGCCGTCGGGGTGCGGTGACGCTGCGATGCCGCCGGTGGACCTGTCACCGCTGCCGGTGGACCTGTCACCGCTGCCGGCAGAGCTCCATCCCCTGATCGAACGGCGGGCCGCCGGTGGATCTGGCCGTGCCCGATGATCATGCTGATCTGGCCCAGCTGCGGACACCAGGCGAGACGATCGAGCACGCAGCGTGAGCCCGCCGACCGCACCGCGCCAGCCATTCGGGACTGACTGAGCGATGAACGCACAGCGGCCTGCGTTCGATCGGATTTTGACGGCTGATGGTTGACTCTCGTTCTCCGATCGGCAATCGTGGGGGTGTCGGGAGCGCTCCCAGACTTGGCGAAACGGAGCGGCAATCGAAGCCAGTTAGACCGCTAGAATGCGCTTATAGAAGGTATATGACCGGATCTTGAAGTGAAGATCACGGATGGGAGCGTTCCCATCAGGGCGAGGTGACAACGTGCCGAAGCTGACGCTGGAGAAGATCGCAGAGTTGGCCGGCGTGTCGCGGTCCACCGCCTCCCGTGTCATCAACGGCCAGGACGGCGTGCGCCCCGAGATCCGCCGCCGAGTGCTCGA
>SKJO01000142.1 GCA_007121975.1 Nitriliruptoraceae bacterium
CCCTGACGCGGCGAACACCGGACGAAGAGCGCCCGACACCGTGCGATCAGCGCATCGAAGCGCTTCCGCGGAAGCAACTGCGACCCGGCGACGCGGTCCGACGGCGCCCCGCGCTCCGGCCCGGCTGCCGAACCTGATGGGGGGTGGGCAGCCGTCGCTGCCCCCCGGTCACGACCACCCGCCGACGATGCGTCCGACCAACCGAGGCTCGCGGACCGACCGGCCAGTCGACGCCCCCCGCCGCGAGGTCGCGGGCCATCACGACCTGCCCGGCACCCGCAGGCAGCGTCGTGACAGAACGGCGGCGTGTCCCCACCGACGCAGCCGTGAGGTGCAGGAACCGTGACAACCATTAGAATCGAAGAAACCGTGATGGAGGCTGCGATGAAGCGAGACCGGACCTCGGCACAGATCGGCCGGGAGGTCGGCCTGGCGGCAGCGACCGTGCAGAAGTACGCCCGCGAGCAACGTGTCCCCTACGACCTGACCCCCGGCGGCCATCGCCGGTTCAACCTGAAGGAGGTGCGTGACGCGCTGTACCGACCGTCACCGGACCTGCGTTCTGCACCGCTCGAACCCGGTGGGGGCCTCGGAACGGGCGCCCCGGTATCCCGTTCGGCGGCTGCGACGGCCGAGAGGGACACTCGCGCGCTGATCCCGGTCGCCCACGACGACGAGTCCACGGCCTCGACCGCCCTGCAGGCCCTGTTCGCACGCGCCCGTCGGGTGCTGGTGGCCACCAGCGGATGACGACCGACCGGGGGCTGGACCGACTGCAGCAGGTGCTCAGGACGCTTCGTCAGGGCGATCTGATCTCCCTTGGCGCCGTCACGTTGGTCGGCGCAGGCTCTGCCGACGCCGTCGAAGCAGCCGGCGTGGAACCGGACAACGACACGCTGTGGTCGGTGACCGTGGAGAGCGAGGCTGGCTGGTACGTCGTCCTCAGCCAGGACTGCGACATCGTCCGCGACCCTGGCGAGGAACCCTGCATCGTGGTGTGCCCCTTGGACTACGTGTCCGAGCGCCGTTGGCAGCAGTTGCGGGGCGGCCCGTACTCACCGCGGCACTTCCCGTTCCCGGACGACAAGGGCTTACGTCCAGACGATGGCCGGTGGCCCGCAGCCAGCCTGCTGTACGTCAGCAGCGTGGACAAGACCGCCCTGGCCCACCCCAGCGTCAGGCAACTCTCTCCGCTGACCGGACCGCAGCGTGCCCGGTTCGGACGCTGGGTCGCCCGGCGCTACGGCCGGCCCGCGCACGACGATCTCGTCGAGCGTGACGTGCTCTCGACCGCCGGCGCACGGATCCGGAAGCTGGCCAGGGGCTCCACCCACGCCGAGGGCCCCACGGACGTGATGCGACTGATCGCCGCCACCGAGGAGTGGTACGTCGAGGCCACCGACCGCAACGTCCGACTGCACGCGATCCTCACCGAGGGGTCCGCCAACGCCGCGGGCTTGGGGAACAACGCCGAGGGCGACTGGCAGCACCGGCGGATCGAGCGGGCGGCCGAGCAGCTGCGCAAGGATCTCGCGAAGCGCCTGCCGCCCGGATGCGGGTACGCGTTGGCGGTCAACACCACCACGCTCGACCGGGTTCCCACCTCCCAGTACCTGTCGTGGTCGGTGTGGACGCTCGAAGGGTCCGACCCGCTCGGATGACAGAACCCGACGCAGGGCGGCACGGGCAACGGGGGCGCCACCGGCCGTGGCACGGGCAGCGGCACGGGCAGCGGCACGGGCAGCGGGCGTGCCATCCCCCTGCCGCCGACCCGTACCCTGGGAATGACTCCCAGACTCAAGCGCAGCGAGCAGCCCCATGACCGAACGACGCGAGCGCCTGGTGCTGCTGGCCCTGTTCTTCGTGTCCGGGGCGGCGGCGCTGATCTACCAGGTGCTGTGGGTGCGCGAGCTCGGGCTGCTGTTCGGCAGCACCGCCCAGGCCGCGGCGCTGACCATCGCGGTGTTCTTCACCGGTATCGCGACCGGCGGGGCCGTGTGGGGACGGCGGGCGCCCCGGCTGCGCAGCAGCCTGCGGGGCTTCGGGTGGTTGGAGGTCGGGGTCGCGGTCACGGCGCTGGGCCACCTGGTGCTCATCGACGTCTATCACGCGGTGGTCCCGGTGCTGGTGGGACCACCCGGCGGGCATCCCGTGGCGGAGACCGCCGTCAAGATCGGGGTGGCGACGGTGATCCTGCTCCCGCCCTCCTTCCTGATGGGCGGGACCCTGCCGCTGATGACCCAGCACCTGGTTCGCTCCCGCGACCGGCTGGGCACCACCGGC
Organism: Nitriliruptoraceae bacterium; assembly: GCA_007121975.1. Taxonomy (GTDB): domain Bacteria; phylum Actinomycetota; class Nitriliruptoria; order Nitriliruptorales; family Nitriliruptoraceae; genus SKJO01. The sequence goes on from SKJO01000142.1 coordinate 2,284, forward strand.
ACCGCGATCTACGCGGTCAACACCGCCGGTTCCGCCCTGGGCGCCCTGGCCGCGGGGTTCGTCCTGCCGCTGGCGCTGGGGATCCGCGGCGCCTACCTGCTGGCGGTCGGGCTGGACCTGGCAGTGGGCACCGCGGCCGTCCTGCTCGCCCGGCGCGGGACGACACCGGCGGCTACCCGAGCCCCGGCCCCCGACCCGTCGCCGGCTGCTGCCTCGACGCCGGCGCCCGACCCGTCCCTCCCCGACCCTTCCCTCCCCGACCACCACCGTCTGCCGGCACCCTCACCGCAGCTGGCGGGGGGCCTGATCCTGGCCATCGCAGCCGTGTCGGGCGCGGCGACCCTGGCCATCGAGGTGGTGTGGACCCGACTGTTCTCGCAGGTGCTGCAGAACTCCGCGCAGACCTACGCGCTGGTGCTCACCGCCTTCCTGCTGGCACTGGCCGCCGGTGCGGGGCTTGCCAACCTGCTCGCCCGTCAGCGGCGCCTGAGCCCGACCGCCGTGCTGGGGGGCCTGCTGACCGGCTCGGCCGTGGTGGCCGCCACCTCGCCGTGGTGGTTCCACCGGCTCACCGACGGGCTGCGCTACCTCGGCGGCGACCTCACCTGGGGGGCCTACCTCGGCGCGGTGTCCGGCCTGGCTGCGCTGGTGATCCTGCTGCCGGGCACGGTGCTCGGCGCGGTGCTCCCCTACCAGCTGCGGCTGCTGCAAACCTCCCGGCGCGCGCCCGGACACGAGGTCGGCCGGCTGGTGGCGGCCAACACCACCGGCGGGATCGTCGGGTCGCTGCTCGCCGGGTTCGTGCTGCTGCCGCTGCTCGGAGCCTGGCGCAGCCTGCTGGTGGTCGCCGCGTCCTACGGCGGCCTGGTCGTCGTGCTGGTCCTGAGCACCGCCCCCGCACCAGCGCAGGTCGGCGACCCCGCGCCGCCGCCCGCGCCGGCCAGCAGACGCCGACGTCCGGCGCCCGGTCAGGTGGCGGTGGCCGCGACCGCGGCGGTGGCCACGGTGGGCGTGCTGCTCGTCGACACCTCGCAGCTGACCACGATCCGGGTGTCGACGGCCCGCGACGAGCAGGTCGTGGAGTTGCGCGAGGGCAGCCAGGCCACGGTCGCGGTGCTCGCCCGGGGCGCCGACCGGCTGATCCGGGTCAACAACTGGTACACGCTGGGGGGCACGCGCGGGCTGGACTCCGAGCGCAACCAGACGGTGGTGCCGATGCTCACGCACCCGGATCCGGCCCGGGTGTTCACCCTCGGGCTCGGCACCGGCATCACCGCCGGGGCGGCGCTGGCCTTCCCGGTCGACCGACTGGTGGTGTGCGAGCTGATCCGCGACGTGGTCGAGGTGTCGCAGGCCCACTTCACCCCGTGGATCGGAGGGCTGTTCGAGGACCCGCGAGCGGTGGTGCACGCCGAGGACGGCCGGGCCTGCCTGCGACGCACCGACGAGCGTTTCGACGTCATCAACGCCGACCTGTTCACCCCCTGGGAGGCCGGCACCGGCAACCTGTACACCGTGGAGCACTACACCACGGCCCGTGAGCGGCTCGCCCCCGGCGGGATCTACGTGCAGTGGATGCCGCTGTACCAGGTGTCCGACCAGGAACTCGGGATCGTCGCGCGTACCATGGACGAGGTCTTCGACCAGGTGCTGCTGTGGCGGGGGGACCTGTTCTCGCAGCGCTCCATCGTGGCGCTGGTCGGCCAGGTCGAGGCCACCCCGCTCGACCCCGCGGTGCTCGCCGTGCAGGCCCGCCACCTGGATCCGGGTCGGCGCAGCGACGCGTTCTACGAGGCGCTGGGGCTGCGGATGTACGTCGGCAACCTCACCGCCAGCGGGGTGTTCGCCGACCGCGAGCTCAACACCGACGACCGGCCGGTCATCGAGCACCTCGCCCCGCGCACCCAGCGCGAGGCCCGGGGCACGGGCGGCAGCGCCAGCTTCCTCGTCGGCGAGGCCCGCGAGGCGTTCTACGCCGAGGTGGCGGCGGGCGCACCCACCGACGACGATCCCTTCCTCGTCGCGCTCGACGACACCCAGCGCGGCTACGTCGAGGCCGGCGCGCTGCGCTCACGGGCCCGCTGGCTGGAGGCCACCGACCGCGGGCAGCAGGCCGAGCAACTGCTGGCCCGCGCCCGGGCGCTCGAGCCGGCCGATGCGCTGGCCGACGTCTCCCCGGCCCGCGTTCTGCTGCCCCGCATCACCGGGCGGATCACCGGGCGGATCAGCGGACACAGCTCCGAACACAGCTCCGGGTACAGCTCCGGGCAGAGCTCGGGGCCAACCCAGGAGTGAGCAGGTAGCCGCCCCTCCGTCACCCGAACCTCGGGAACAAAGACCCGTAGCCGAACGACTACTGTCCGTAATGGCTGGGCCGTTGGCCCTGGTAGGATGGGGTGCCGGGCCCTGTAGGCCCGCGGAAAGCAGCTGCCATGGCGCAGCGGCCCACACGTCACAGCGGCGGCTGGCGTCGCCTGCCGCTGGTCTGGGACGTCACCGTCACCGCGCTGGCCGTTGCCCTGATCCCGCTGCTGGTGCTCGGGGTGACCGCCGGGCTCGCCCAGCAGCGCTCGTTGACCGATCGCGCCGCCGAGGACCTGTCAGCGTTGGCGAGTGCGCAGCAGGCCAACCTGGCGTTGATCGGCGACTCGGCCTTCAGCGGCGCCCGGCTGGTCGCCAGCCGTACCCAGCTGCGCCGCGACCTCGCCGATGTGCTCGACGGGGACTCCTCCGTGCTGCCGCGCATGACCGACATCCTCGATGACGCTCGAGCGGCAACCC
>SKJO01000262.1 GCA_007121975.1 Nitriliruptoraceae bacterium
AGGTCGATGAAGCGCAGGTCCACGAACTCGTAGCCTTCGGACTCGATCAGCGCGAGCACATCGGCGGCGGTGGTAGGTGAGCTACCCAACTTCTCGCTCCTTGTCGTATGGGACGTATCGTTGGTCGGTGGGCGAGGCGTCCGACACCGACGCGACCCGACGCCCCGGCAGGGACGATGCACTCGCCGCAGCGCGAAGCCGCGGTTGGGACTCGGTGGGGCGCCTCGCCCGGCCGACGAGCGTGGTTCACGCTCGAGGCGGTGGTGATCCGACCGGAGCGAAAGCTACGAGTGGGCTGTGCCGGGTAGGTATCTCCGGTGTTTCGGTTGGGTTACGTGGCCGATAGCCTGCCCGACCGCCACTGCCGGACCCCGAGGACCCACCATGCGACTGCTGCTCGCCCAGGACGCCGAGGAGGTCGAGGAGCCTCCGAGCATCGAGCTCGTCGAGCCGGCCCGGCCACTGACCGAGTTCCTCGACGACTGGTTGGGTGACGGGCCGCTGGTCAACCTGCTGATCGGTTCGATCGACGTCATCGCCCAGATCGTGCTGATCGTGGCCATCGCCATGATCGCCGTCGGCCTGCTGCGCCGGCTGATCCGGCGTGCGGTCGCGCGTGCCAGCAGCCCCAACGGTGGGGACGGTGCCGGGCGTCGCGGCCTGCGTCGCCGCGTCGGGCTCGTCGAGAAGCCGGAGGCCGGCTACTCCCTGCGTCGGGTGCAGCGCGCCGAGGCCCTCGGGGCGCTGGCCACGAGCATCGTGCGGGTGCTGGTCTGGGTGCTGGCGCTGTTCCTGATCCTGTCCAACGCCTTCGGGATCAACCTCGCGCCGCTGGTGGCCGGCGCCGGGATCCTCGGGGTGGCGGTCGGCTTCGGGGCCCAGGGGCTGGTTCGCGACTTCATCACCGGGGTGTTCATGCTCGCCGAGGACCAGTACGGCGTCGGCGACATCATCGATGCCGGCGAGGCCAGCGGCGTGGTCGAGAGCGTCACCCTGCGCACGACCAGGATCCGCGACGTCACCGGCACGCTGTGGCACGTTCCCAACGGGGTCATCACGCGCGTGGGCAACATGAGCCAGGAGTGGGCCCGGGCCCTGCTCGACATCGCGGTGCCCTACGGCTGCGACGTGGACGTGGTCAGCGATCTGATCCTGCAGGTCGCCACCGACATGGCCGACGAGGTGCAGTACGACGAGTTGTTCCTCGACGTCCCCGAGATCTGGGGGGTGGAGGCGCTCGGCGACGACAGCGTCGATGTCCGGCTGGTGATCAAGACCCAACCCGGCCAGCAGTGGGCGATCGCCCGGGAGCTGCGTCGTCGGATCAAGAACGCCTTCGACGCCGCCGAGGTCGAGATCCCCTTCCCGCAGCGCACGGTCTGGCTACGGACCGAGCAGCCGATCTCGCTCGGTGGCCCCGAGGTCGCCGACTTCGAGGCGGCGGTGCCCGACCCGCCGGCACTGGATCGTGCGCGCCAGGCCGCCAAGCGCGGCGATACCTCGCCACCACCGGCGGATCTCGACGAGGTGCTGCCCGACGAGGTGCTGCCCGACGAGACCTGAGCGCTCAGCCCTGCCCGTAGGGTTGCATGCGGCGCTGATCGACGTGGTAGTGCACGAAGTCGCCGTCGTCGTCGAGCAGCCCCACGATCAGGTCCAGCGGCTCGCGGAAGTAGGGCGAGCCGGCGCCTTCCTCGCCGTCGAACACCGGGTCGGCGAGCCGGGCGACCACGACTGCGGCCTCGCCGTCGGCGGGTCGGCGCTTGTTGCGCAGCCCGTCCTTCCAGCACACCAGGTCGCCGGGCTCGAGTTCGTGGTGGATGCGTAGTGAGGCTTCGAGCTCGAGCAGCCGCAGCCGGGTGATGCGGCCGTGCTGCTCGTCGGTGTCCTCGGCCTGATGCTCGTCGAGCGCCTGCTGCACCGCTTCGTGGATCGCGGACGGCGGCAGTCCGACCTGCTCGGCCAGCGCGTGGATGAGGTCGTTGTAGGCGGCCATCGTGGCTCCGGGTTCGCTCAGGCCGGGGCGGCCCCGGGTTGGCCGGCGGACGGGGACCAGGCTTCGGCGTCGATGGCCTGCTGGCCGGCGTGATAGCTCGAGCGCACCATCGGCCCGGCCTCCACGTGGGCGAAGCCGAGCTCGTGTTCGCCGTAGGTGCGCAGTGCCGTGAAGGTCTCGGGCGGCACGTAGCGGTCCAGGGCCAGGTGCTGTTCGGAGGGCTGCAGGTACTGGCCGATGGTCAGGGTGTCGACCCCGGCGGCCCGCAGGTCGCGCATACATTCGCGCAGCTCGTCGTCGGTCTCGCCCATGCCGGCGATGAGGTTGGACTTCACCGCGGTGGTGGCCGGCAGCAGCTCCCGAGCCAGCGCGAGGAACTCGAGCCCCCGGTCGTAGTCGAAGGCCGGGCGGGCCACGGCGAACAGCCGGCGGGTGGTCTCGAGGTTGAAGGCGAACACGTCGGGCCGGGCGCGAACGACCTGCTCGAGCGCGCGGCGACCGGCGGCCGGGTCGCGGCCGTAGCCGAAGTCGCTGGGCAGCACCTCGATGCCGACCGCTGGGGTGTGCGACCGGATCTGGCGGATGGACTCGGCCACCAGCCAGGCGCCCCCGTCCCCGAGGTCGTCGCGGGCAACCATCGTGATCACCGCGAAGCGCAGGCCGAGGTGCTCGACCGCCTCGGCGACCCGGCGGGGCTCGTCGGTGTCGTAGCCGTCGGGCTTGCCGGTCTTGATCTGGCAGAACCCGCAGCGCCGGGTGCAGTCCTCACCGCCGATCAGGAAGGTCGCCTCGCGCAGCTCCCAGCACTCGTAGATGTTGGGGCACGCGGCCTGGGCGCACACGGTGTTGAGCTCGAGGCCCTCCATCAGCCGGGTGACGTCGCGGAAGTTCTCCCCGGAGGCGGCCCGGACCTTGAGCCACTCGGGCTTGCGGCCCTGCTTGCGGGCGGTGTCGACGCTGCTGCGGGCGACCCCGGCGCGCTGGCGACGTTCGGGGGTCAGCACCGCCAGGCGGCGGGCGCCGGGGGGGACGACGGGTTCGGTCACGGCGTGGCCTTGGACGCGGTGGGCGCCGGCGCGACGAGGTCGGGGCCGGCCTCCTCGAGGGTAGCGCCGAACACCTCGGCGAAGGCCTGCTCCACGGCCTGTTCGGCCCGTGCCACCTCGACGTCGACCCCGAGGCTGGCCAGCGAGCACACTCCCCGGTCGGTGATGCCGCACGGCACGATCCCCGCGAAGTCGTCGAGGTCGGTGCGCACGTTCAGGGCGAAGCCGTGGGAGGTCAGGCCCCCGGCCGACACCCGCACCCCGATGGCGGCGATCTTCTGGTCACCGACCCAGACGCCGGTGTAGCCCGGCGAGCGCTGCGCGGCGACCTGCAGGGTCGCCAGCGCCCGGATCAGAACCTCCTCCAGTGCCCGCACGTAGTCGACCACCAGGGTGCCGGCCAGGCGCAGGATCGGGTAGCCGACCAGCTGGCCCGGACCGTGGTAGGTGACGTCCCCGCCCCGGTCGACCTCGACCACCTCGATGCCCCGCTCGGCCAGCGTCGCGGCGTCGAAGCGCACGTTGCCGCGATCGGCGCGCCGACCCAGGGTGTACACACGGGGATGCTCGAGCAGCAGCAGCGTGTCGGGGCATCGTCCGTCGCGGCGCTGCTCGACCAGTTCCTGCTGCAGCTGCCAGGCTCCGCGGTAGGCCAGCGTTCCCAGCCGGGCGACCCGGACGGGGGTGTCCGGCTCGGCCCGCAGCGTGCGTGGATCGGGCTGGGTCACACCGGGAGCTCGCCCGCCCAGTCGTGGGTCTCGAGCACGTACTTGAGGTCCTGGAGGAACCGGGCGGCGTCCGCCCCGTCGATCATGCGGTGGTCGTAGGTCAGGCACAGGTAGCTCATCCACCGGATCGCGATCGAGTCGCCGTAGGCGTCGGACACCACCACGGGCCGCTTCTCGATCGCGCAGGTGGCCAGGATCGCGACCTCCGGCGGGTTGAGGATCGGCGTGTCGAACAGGGTGCCGCGTGACCCGGTGTTGGTGATCGTGAAGGTCCCGCCCGAGATCTCGTCGGGCTGCAGCTTCTTGCTCCGGGTGCGTGCGGCGAGGTCGGCGATGCGCCGGGCCAGCCCGGCGACGTTGAGGTCCTGCGCCTGCTTGATGTTGGGCACCAGCAGCCCGCGGTCGGTGTCGATGGCCATGCCCAGGTTGATGACCCGGTGGTAGGTGGCGGTGCCCGCCTCGGTGTCGATCGAGGCGTTGAGCGACGGGTGGCGGGGGATGGTCAGGCACACCGCGCGGGCGATCATCGGCAGCGGCGAGAGGCTCGCGCCCTCCGCGGCCTTGAAGGCGTCCTTCTTGGCCGCGCGCAGGTGCATGATCGCGGTCAGGTCGACCTCGACCGCAGCGGTGAGCTGCGCGGTGGTCGTGATCGACTCCAGCATCGAGCGGGCGATCGATCGGCGCACCCGCGTCAGGTCCTGGGTCACCGAGGGCTGGCCACCGAAGTCGATCTGGACCGGGGCCGCTTCGGGGCGGCGGCGGTCGCTGGGTGCGGCCACGATCGGGGCCGGGGTGACACTGGCGGGTGCCGGTGCGGGTTCGGCGGGTGCCGGTGCCGGTTCGGACGCGGCGGCTTGGTCCGGGGCGGACTCGGCCGGGGCCGAGGAACCGTCGGCGATGGCGCGCTCGGCATCCTCACGGGTGATGCGCCCTCCGGCGCCGGTGCCCTCGACGTCGGCGGGCTTCATGCCGGCTTCGCGCAGCATGCGGCGCACCAGCGGCGAGGTCAGCGCCTTGTCGCCAACGACCTGACCGGACTCACCCGCAGGGGCGGCGGGCGCCGGGGCGGCCTCGGGCTGTGGGTCGGGCTCGTCGGCAGGTTCGGATTCGTCGGCGGGCTTCGTGTCGGATTCGTCGGCGGGCTCGGGTTCGGGCGCGCTGCTGGGTGTGCCCTCGCCGACCACGGCGATGACCTGGCCGACCTCGATGGTGTCGTCGACCTCGGCGCGCAGCTCCTGCACGGTGCCCGCGACCGGGGAGGGGATCTCGGTGTCGACCTTGTCGGTGGAG
>SKJO01000027.1 GCA_007121975.1 Nitriliruptoraceae bacterium
CCTGGTCCACACCGCCCTCACCCACGGCGCCCGACCCGACCCCGACCATCCCCCCCGCCAGGACACCACCTCCCAACGCCCCAACTTCGCCACCTACCCCGTCCAGTTCACCACCAGCTGACATCCGCACGAGCCGCTCGGAGTCGTCCCATGAAACTCGCCCTGGTCACCGGCGCCGGTCAAGGACTCGGTGCGGCCATCGCCGCCCGGCTGGCCGCACAGCCCCAGCGTGTCGGCGTGCTCGACCTCGATGGTGAGGCAGCCCAACGGGTCGCCGCCGAACTGCCCGACGCGATCGCGCTGACGGCCGACACCACCGACGAGGTGGCCGTCAACTCGGCGTTGGATCAGCTCGGCGAGACACCCGACGTGGTCGTGTGCAACGCGGGCATCGTGCGCTTCGGGCGGCTGCTCAACCTCGCCGTCGATGACTGGCGCACGGTCGTGGACGTCAACCTCACCGGCACCTTCGTCACCGCCCGCGCTGCCGCGGCGCGGATGATCGCCGAGCAGATCCCCGGGTCCATCATCACGATCGCGTCGATGAACGGCGTGGCGCCCGGCCCCAACGCCGGTGCCTACGGGTCGACCAAGGCGGCCATCTGCCTGCTCGCCCAGCAGATGGCCCTGGAGTGGGGTCCGCACGGGATCCGGGTCAACACCGTCGCGCCCGGGATGATCGATGCGGGGATGTCCACCGACATCTTCGCCGATCCTCACTTCCGGGAGTTGCGGGAGAACAAGGTGCCACTGGGACGGCTCGGCACCGCCGAGGACATCGCCGAGGCGGTGGCCTGGCTCGCCTCGGACCAGGCGGCCTACATCACCGGCCAGACCCTGCTCGTCGACGGTGGCGTGACCATGAGCGCCATCGCCAACCTGCCCCGACCCCCCTCGGTGGACGGCGTCGGGGTCGAAGGCTGAGGAGCGGACCCGATGCGCAACTTGTGCCTGAGTGGTGGGTTCGCCCACCCCTTCGACGACACCTCCGCCGCGCTGGCCGACTTGCTCACCGAGGTCGGGATCGACACCGAGATCACCGAGGACCTCGAGACCGGGATCGCCCGGTCGGCCGCCGGCGAGTTCGAGATGGTGACCCTGAACCTGCTGCGCTGGCGGATGCTGGCCGATCGCTTCGCCCCCCACCGCCAGGCGCTGGCCTACCAGCTTCCCGCCGTGACCCGGGCCCAGCTCACCGAGTTCGTCCGCCGGGGAGGGCGCCTTCTGGCGATGCACGCCGCCTCGATCTGCTTCGATGACTGGGAGCAGTGGTGGGAGCTGCTCGGTGCCCGGTGGAACTGGGAACGTTCCGGCCATCCACCGCTCGGTCGGATGCAGGTGAGGATCACCGCCCCCCACCACCCACTGGTGGCGGGCGTGGGGGACTTCGAGGTGGTCGACGAGGCCTATGGCTTCCTCGATGAGCAGCCCGACCTCGAGCCGCTGCTGACCTCCGCGCACGGCGGGCGCGACCATCCGCTGCTGTGGGTCCGGCCGTTCGGTGCCGGCCGGGTCGCCTACGACGCGCTCGGTCACGACCTGCAGTCCTACGACAGTCCCCAGCACCGCGAGATCCTGCGGCGTACGGCCGCCTGGCTCACCGAACCCACCGTCCCCGAGGAGGGTCGCCGATGACCACGCCCAGCAGCAGCATGCCGGCCGCCAGCGTCGAGGCACGCTCGGTACTGATCACCGGTGGCGGATCGGGGATCGGCGCGGGGCTCGCCGACTACCTCTGCGCCCGTGGAGCGAGGGTCACGATCACCGGACGGCGCGCACAGCGACTCGCTGAGGTCGCCGAGCGCATCGGACCCGCCTGCCGACCGGTCGCCGGGGACGTGACCAGCGCCGAGGACCGTGACCGGATGGTCGAGGAGGCGGTGGCGCACGGCGGTGGCCTCGACGCGCTGGTCAACGCCGCGGCGAACATGACTCGCGGCCCGATCGAGGAGGTCGCCGAGCAGGACCTGATCGAGGCGTTCCACGGCAACGTCGTCGGACCGATGATGCTGACCGGGCGGTGCGTTCCCCACCTTGAGCGCTCCGGTGGCGTGGTCGTGCTGTTCGGCTCGGTGCACACCACCCGGGCCTTCCCCGGTGCGAGCCCGTACGCCGCGACCAAGGGCGCCCTCGAGACGCTCACCGGGGTCCTGGCTGCTGAGCTCGGACCACGCGGGATCCGGGTCAGCTGCGTGCGGCCGGGGGGAGTGTTCACCGAGATCAACCAGCGCGCCGGGCTGTTCGACGACGACACCGCCCGCCAGCGACTCGAGGATCTCGGGCCGGCCCACGCCCTGGGACGCATCGGGACGCTCGACGAGGTCAGTCAGGCCATCGAGTACCTGATCTGCGCGCCGTGGACCACGGGTGCCGTGCTGGTGGTCGATGGTGGGCTCGGGCTCGGCGTGACCCATGCCTGACCGACGTCCTGACGCTGCCGAACCGGTGCGAACAAAGCGTCGTTAGGGTATTGACGACGCTTCGCGGTGCGCCTAGGATCAGCCTCCTCGACGCTGGAGGATCGCACCCACAGGGAGCGAGGGAGACCCGCGGAGGCGTCGAGCACCGCGCGGGAACTCGGCGGAGTGAACCCGGGCTCCGCCGTGCTGTGTCGAAACCACGGGATCTGGTGCATAGGGAGATCACCATGCTCAACAGGCATCACCGTGCCCGCACGACGGGCACCAGCCGCGTACTCCGGCGCTCGATCGCCGCATTGGCTGCCGGCGCGTTGCTGCTGGCCGCGTGCGGCGACGCCGACGAACCAGCGGAGGACGCCGCCGAGGAACCCGCCGACGACGCTGACGACGCGGACGACGCGGACGAGGCGCCCGCCGACGACGCAGCCGACGACGCGGGCGAGGAGGAGGCCGACGACGCCGGAGATGAGGCGGCCGAGCCCGATCCCGACGTGGATCCGGTCGTGTTCCGCTTCAATCACATCCTCGGTGAGGGCAGCTTCATCACCGACTCGGTGGTCGAGTGGGCCGATGAGATCACCGTCCGAACCGACGGCCGGGTGGCGTTCGAGCACTTCTTCGGCTCGTCGCTGCTGCCGACCGCCGACATCACCTCGGGGCTGCGCGACGGTCGCGCCGAAGGGGTGTACTACTCGGCGTCCTACACGCCGCAGGAATCGCCGCTGATGGCGATCGTGACCGCCGCCGGCATCGACGACTCGCCCGAGGTGCAGATCCGCACCATGACCGAGCTGGTGCGCACCAACGAACTGCTGCAGGCCGAACTCGCCGCCAATGGAGGCATCGGGTTCGCCACCGCCCCGCTCTCACCCTACGTGCTCGCGGCTGCGGAGCCGATCGAGAGCCTCAGCGACCTCGAGGGCCTTCGCGCCCGGGTGACCGTGCCAAAGGTCGCCGAAGCCTTCGAGGAGCTCGGAGCGTCCACCACCTTCACCGACTCTGCCGAGGTCTACGAGTCCGTGCAGCGTGGTCTGCTCGACGCCGTGTCCTTCCCCTTCGACCTGATCGTGGGCACCGGCGTCTACGAGGTCGCTCCGCACGTGACCGGCTTCGGACGGGACGTCAACAACGTCGGCACCCTGGTGCTCTCCCTCGAGCAGTTCGAGCAGCTCTCGCCCGAGGATCAGCAGGTCATCTACGACGTCTCCGACGAGTTCCTCGACCAGTCGGTCGCCGCGCTCGATGCGGCCAACAGCGAGGCCTGTGACGCCCTGCTCGAGTCCGGGGGCAGCTCGCGGATGATCCCTGACGACGAACTCGAGGAGTTCGCCCAGACCCTTGGGGACTCGGGTGTCGAGCAGTGGCGCGAGGACGCGATCGCCTCAGGTGTGAGCGAAGCGGACGCGGATGCCTTCCTGCAGGCCTACCGCGACGCGCAGGCGATGTTCGCCGACGTCGCCGAGGCCTATGTCCACCCCGCGGAGGAGTGCGCGGAGCGCTCCGGCTGACGCCTGCCCGGCCGTCAGCAGCGCGGTCCGGGAGCCTGCCCGGCGCTCCCGGACCGCGCCCGCCCTGATCCCGGCACCTCGCTGGGGTCTCCCTGAGGAGGCGAGGCATGGGGCTTGGTCTGACCCTCACCCTGGTGCTCGGCGTACTCGCGTTCCTGCTCGCGGTGCGCATCCCCGTGGCCTTCGCCCTCCTGCTATCGGGGGCGTTCGGGCTCATCCTGATCAACGACCTGTCGGTGTCGCTGGCCACGGTCGGTTCTCAGCTGCTGCAGGCCCCGGGACGCTACGTGCTCGTCGTGGTCCCGATGTTCATCGCCATGGGGGTCTTCGCCCTGCACGGTGGGGTGGCCGAGGATGCCTTCGCGGTCGCGTCCCGTCTGTTCGGACGACAACCGGGGGGTCTGGCGCTGGCCAGCCTCACCGCGTGCGCGGCCTTCGCCGCGGTCAGCGGCTCCAGCGTGGCGACCGTGGTGGCCGTGGGTCGCCCCGCAATTCGTGAGATGCGCCGCTACGGCTACAGCCCTTCGGTCGCCGCCGGGGCGGTCGGGGCGGCCGGGACGCTCGGGGTGCTGATCCCTCCCAGCGTGGTCCTGGTCGTCTACGGCGTGACGGTCGGCGAGTCGATCGGTCGGCTGCTGCTGGCCGGCATCGTGCCCGGCGTGCTCTCTGCCCTGGCCTACGCGCTGGCGATCGTGCTGCGCGCCCGGGTCCGCCCCGAGCTGTTTGGCGGAGACCACATCCACGACGAGGAGCTGGCCCGCCAGGACCGAGAGGTGCTGGCCACCCAGGCCGTACTGGTCCGGCGTCAGACACTGTCGGGCCTGGTCAAGGTCGGCCTGCTGTTCGGGATCATCATCGGCGGGATCTACTCGGGCACCTTCACCGTGATCGAGTCGGCCGCCGTTGCCGCGCTGGTCGCGCTGGTGTTCCTCGTCGTGAAGCATTCGCGCCAGGGTCCGGGGGCCGTACTCGACACGCTGCGCACCGCCATTGGGGAGTCCGCCTCGCTGTCGTCGATGGTGGTGGCCCTGCTGCTCGGCGCCGCGGTGTTCACCTCCTTCCTGGTATCGGCCGCGGCTCCCCAGAGCTTCACGCGGTGGGTGCTGTCGGCCG
>SKJO01000357.1 GCA_007121975.1 Nitriliruptoraceae bacterium
CCGGAAGGGCACGGCGAACCGCCCGGCGAGCAACTCGTGCACCGCCGTGCGCGCATGTGCGGTCGCGTGCGGCAGGGTCACCTCGCCGAGCACCATCAGCAGGTGCAACGCCGAGGTGGCGGCCACCACCCAGGCCAGGGGTGCCACGACGTCGGGCTCGAGCCACCACGCCACCGGCAGGGCCAGTGCGGCGCCGGCCTGTGCGGCCTGCACGGCGAGGTGGGCCGGCAGCAGCGGGTTCTGCCACAGGTCGCGGCCCTTGGCCTGCGCGAACAGGAAGGCGGTGTACACCGCGGTCAGCACCGCCAGCGGCACCCCCACCACCGCCAGGGGTTGCAGCGGCCCGGTGGCGCCGGTGAGCGCCACGACGAAGTGCGCGGCGAGCACCGCCGCATAGGCGCCGAGCACCACCGCACCGCGCACCAGCCAGCTGCGCCACTGCGGGCGGGTGAGCAGGTAGGTGAACCGCAGCGGATGCTCGAGGTCCCAGATCAGCACCACTCCGGTGACCGCGAGCATCGCCCCGGCCAGCACCGGGGCGCCCAGCGTCCACAGGTCGCTGTCCGTGGCCAGCGTCCCGAACGCCACCAGCACCGCGAGCACGGCGTACACCCCGGCCGCCATCGACTTGGTCCAGGTGTACAGCCCCACCCGCCAGTCCCACGGCACGCTGTGCGCGACGTCGTAGGTGAGCAGCGCGTCGCTCGCCCCGCTCGACGCGCCGGGCGCGGAACCGGAGTTGAGCTGGTGGGCGGTGGTCGGCGGCTGCTGCGCCCAGGCGAACACGTCCCCGGTCGGCCGCCGCGCGGCGAGCGGGTCGAGCGTGGCGGCATGCGCGTCGACGTAGAACAGCTTGGGCTTGGTGTCCTTCTCCGGACGACGCACCGTGACCGCATCCCGACCCACGTGCTGGGCGACCTTGGAGGTGGGGTCGTCGAGGTCACCGACCAGGATCGCCTCCACCGGGCACACCACCGAGCAGGCCGGCTCGAGCCCGACCTCCAACCGGTGCGCGCAGAAGTTGCACTTCTCGGCCGAGTGGTCCTCGGGGTTGATGAAGATCGCGTCGTACGGACAGGCGGCGATGCACGCCTTGCACCCGATGCAGGCACGCTTGTCGAAGTCGACGATGCCGTCCTCGCGCGTGTACATCGCGCTGGTCGGACACGCCGCCACACAGGGCGCATCGACGCACTGGTTGCAGCGCGTGACCTGGAAGCTGCGGCGCACCTCGGGGAACTTCCCGACCTCCACCGACTTGACGTAGGTGCGCGACACGCCGACGGGCACCAGGTTCTCGGACTTGCACGCCGTGGTGCAGGCATGGCAGCCGATGCACCGCGACTGATCGATGACCTTGGCCCATCTCGGCGGTGCGCCATCCCCCGGGGACACCAACGGCAGGGTTTCGCGCAGCGCGCTCACAGGCACTCCCTCTCCCAATGCGGACGAGTGGTCCGTACAAACGGCTTCACTCTGCCCGCTGGGGGGAGGTCACGGCAAGGGCCCCACGTCGCCGCATCGATGCCCGATCCGCACTAGCGCACGGCCTCACGACCGCCTAGCGTCATTGCGTCCGGCGCTCAGGCCTCTCCTCAGGCCTCTCCTCAGGCCTCTCCTCAGGCCTCCGGGGGGAGCACCGAGGCCGTGGTCGCGTCCCAGCTGCCCAGCGCGTCGTCGACCTCCACCTCGGCGTCCCCGAACGCGGTGGTGATCAACTCGCTGACCTGCGGGCCGACCAGTTGGTCGGTCTGTGCGGGGTCGAGCTCATCCACCGGGATCGTGTCCGCATCGGTGACCTCGAGCACGTGGAACCCGAACTGGCTCTGGATCGGACCGACCACCTCGTCGAGGTCGGCCTCCCACACCGCGGCTTCGAACTCGGGCACGTAGGCACCACGGGGGGCGGGACCGAGACTGCCGCCGGCTGCGGCGCTGCCCGGGTCGATCGAGCGGGCTTCGGCCACGGCGGCGAAGTCCTCACCGGCGGCCAACTCCTCGAGCACCTGCTCGGCCTCGGCCTCGGTCTCGACCAGCACGTGGCGCACCGTGCGGGTCTCGAGATCGCCGACGTCGGCAGCCAACTGCTCACTGATCGCGGCGACCTGCAGCTGGGTGGGCACCAGCACCTCGCGGTACAGCTCGAGGGTCAGACCCTGCTGGGCCAGCAACTGCTCGGCCGCATCCTCGCCGCCGAACACCTCGAACTCCTCCTCGATGCGCTCGGCCACCTCCTCGTCGGCCACCGTCGCCCCGCGCTCGTCGGCCAGGTCCCCGATGATCCGGGTCTGGATCAGCAGGCCGAGCACCTCACGCCGCAGGGCGTCCTGATCGTCGCCTGGGACCGGACCGACGTCCGGACCGATCTCGTCGAGCAGGTCATCGCCCGGTTGGTCGGTGGCGTCATCGAGCGCTTCGACCTGCGCGTCGAGGAAGCTGCGTTCGATCGCCACTCCGTCGACCCGGGCGGCGACCGCCCCATCCCCGCCGCCGTCGAGCTGCCACCAGGCCAGGCCCGCCACCGCGGCCAGCACCAGCACGGCCAGCACCAGCACCAGGGGGCGTCGGCCCGACGTCGACTCGGGCTCGGCCTCCACTTCGGGCTCGGCCTCCGCTTCGGGCTCGGCCTCCGACGCGGATCTCGCTTCTGCCTCGGGTGCGTCCTGCGGATCCGGTCCGGATCCCGTCACCGGGTCCGGGGTCTGGTCGTCGTCGTGCTCGTGCTCGTGCATGCTGCGCCCTTCCCATCTGCTCGTCGATGGCGTGCGCTGCCCAACGTCACACGCGGCCCCGTGACCCACCACGGTACCAACGGTGTGGCGGACCTCAGCCGACCGTCGCCAGGAAGGTGCGCACCGCCCCGAGGTAGCCATCGGGCCGGTCGTGTCGCAGTCCGTGGCCCCCACCGGGCAGGTGCGCCACCTCGACGTCGTCGACCAGGGCGCGGAAGCCGGCGGCAGCTTCGGCGGTGACGATCGCCCCGCGCTCCGCATCGCCGGTGAGCAGCAGCACCGGGCAGGTGATCGCGGCCACCAGGCGGGGCCAGTCCAGCGCCGCGTTGCCCTCGAGCTGATCGGGGAGCGAGTCGATGACCCGGGAGCTGACCCGGTGGGTGGCGTCGACCCAGTCAGCGATCGCCACGTCGGACCAGGCCGGCGCGGCTTCCCGTTGCACGGCGGCGAGCTCCGCGCTGGTACGACGCTTGAGCGCGGTGAGCGTCGCGCGCATGCCGGCATTGTGGGCCCGCTGAAGCTCGGTGGGCAGCCCGGCATGCGTCCACCACCTCGGCGGGTCCTCGAGCAGTAACGCCCGCAGCAGCCCCGGCCGGGTGGCAGCCAGCGCCAGCGCCGTGGTCGCACCCATCGAGTGCCCGAGAACGGCGGGCCGGTCGAGATCGAGGGCTTCGATCACCCCGGCGAGATCCCGCGCATGGTCCATCGCGGTGTAACCGGCCGACGGGGCTTCGGAGCGGCCGTGACCGCGCGCATCGACGAGCACGACGTGATGGTCGCGGCCCAGGTCGGTGGCCACCGCGCGGAAGCAACCGCCATCGTCCGCGATGCCGTGCGCGAGCACGACTGACGGATCCTGGCTGCGACCGAGCCGCGTGACGTGCAGACGCACCCCACCGACGAGCAACAGCCGACGCTTCGCGCCCTGCATGGTGCTCCTCGGTGGTGGGGGGTGGGCGCGGTACCGTAGCCGTCATGGTCGTACCAGGATGGCGAGGGCGGTTCGGGTCGCTGACGGCGGCCCTGTTCACCGTCGGGATGCTGCTCACGGTGCTCACGGCCTGCGGTGCGAGCGGCACCAGCCCACCGGGCGACGGACAGGACCCCACTGCAGCTGCCCAACCTGCCGAGCCCGAACGGCCGCGCAGCCCACAGACGGTCTACGTCCACCCCCAGCCCGTCGAGGAGCCCGAGGAGCCGGCCACGCCCGGACCACCGCGCACCCCGACCGAGGCTGACGATCAGTTTCCAGAACTCGCGGAGGACCCCATCCCGGAACCGGAACCCGAGCCGACCTCGCGCACCCCGCTGGCGGGTGTACGCATCGCGATCGATCCGGGCCACAACGGCGGGAACTTCGATGCCCCTGAGGTGATCAACGAGTTGGTTGATGCCGGTGGGTTCACCAAGCCGTGCAACACCACCGGGGCGGTGGCTGCTGATGGCTACCGCGAGTCGACGTTCAACATCGAGGTGGCGCTGATCCTGCGTGCCCGGCTGCTGCAGTTGGGCGCCGAGGTGGAGATGACCCGGGTCGACGACATGGGGGTGGGCCCATGCATCGACGTTCGCGGCCGCTTCGGCGGCGAGGTCGACGCCGACCTGCTGCTCTCCATCCACGCTGACGGTGCGCCGACCAACGTCGGAGGCTTCCACGTGATCCGTCCGGCGCCGGCCCGGGCGGTCGACCCGTCGATCGTGGAGCCGTCGCGCGAACTGGCCGAGGCCGTGCGCGACGCGATGCTGGAGTTCGACTTCGTGCCGGCTGACTACGTCGGTGAGGATGGACTCGTGGTCCGCGACGACCTCGGAACCCTCAACCTGTCCACGGTGCCGGCGGTCCTGCTCGAAGCGGGCAACCTCGGCAACCCGGAGCAGGCGGCTGAGCTTCGCGACCCCATGGTGCAGCGGGTACTCGCCGAAGCGCTGGCCACGGCCGTAGCCCGGCACCTCGGGGTGATCTGACCGGCCCCGCGGGCGAGCACCAACGTCCCGCTTCGCCCGTACCGAGTCAGGCCGACCTCGACCGATCACCTCGGCCCGCACCCTCACGCTGTTCCCGACCGTAGGCCATCGGCCCGCCGCACTCGGACGTGATGGTCCGGATCAGGACAGGCCGGAGACGCGGCTGACCGTGAGGCGCCGATGCCGCCCGGATTCCGCCCTCATCATTCCCACCATGATCGTGCCCCCGTGTTGGCGGCTCTCATCCGGCTCGCCCTGATCCTGCGCGTCCGGATCTGGCCCCGGGGGCGGGGTTCAGTCGGGGTGGTGCTTGGGGTGGAGTCGTCGCAGGTGGGGTGGGAG
>SKJO01000297.1 GCA_007121975.1 Nitriliruptoraceae bacterium
GCCAACCCCGACACCGAGGCGCCACCGCGCACCCGGCGGCGGATGCTCATCATCGTGGCTGCCGCCGCGCTCGCGCTCGTCGTGACGGTCCTGCTGTGGGGCGCCTCGGCCTACGGTTCGTCGCTGGAAGCCGAGGAACGTTTCCTGCCGGGCATGCAGGTCGCCGGGATCGAGGTCGGGGACCGCACCTACGCCGAGGTGGAGGCGGAGCTGACCGCGCTGGCGGAGTCCTGGCTCGACCACACGGTGCTGATCGACCACCCGCAGCGCCACTGGCGCCTCAGCCCCCGCGACCTGCAGGCCACCACCGACCTCGACGCGGTGCTGACCACCGCCCACCAGCTCAACGCCGAGGTGTCACTGGCGACCCTGACCGGGGTGCGCTGGCTCGGCCAGGAGTACGACGCGGACCTCGAGCTCAACCTGCTGGTCCCCGACGACGAGCTGGGTGCGTTCGTCGACCGTGTCGCCGGACGCATCGACCGTGACCCGACCGACGCCACCGCCCGCTGGATCGCCGGTGCGGCCACGACCATCGCCCACCGCGACGGCGAGCAGGTCGATCGAGAGGCGTTCGCCGACACCCTGCGCACCGCCTTCGAGACGCGCACCGAGGCGGTCGTGCCCGACTCCTCGGTCGTCGACGCCGAGGTGACCGACGCGGACGTCGATGCGGTCCTGCCCGCCGTGCAGGCCAGCGGTGACGCGACCCTGGACCGGGCCGTGGAGCTGACCACCGATCAGCAGCGGTTCCCGGTCACCGCGCGCGACCTCGCTGGCGTCCCCGACCTGGCTCCCGCACTGGCCACGGCGCTGGCGGCCGGAGCGGACGGTGACGCGCCGCCCCCGTCGGACCGTCTGCCGCTGCGCCTCGACGAGGACGCCGCCGCCGAGATCGTCGCCGAGGTCGCCGCCGAGGTCAACGTCGCCCCCCGCAACGCCACCCTGGACACCTCGAGCGGGTGGGTGAGCATCGTGCGGGGCGAGTTCGGCGAGGCCGTGGATCAGTCGGCCGCGACCGAGGGACTGCTGACCGCCCTGACCAGTGAGCAGGACGCGGTGGCGCTGCACTTCGATCCGGTCGAACCCGCGATCACGAGCGCGAACTTCCACCAGGTGCTGCTGGTCCGCCAGAGCGACCGCCGTGTCTACCTCTACCGCGACGGCGAGATCATCCGCAACTGGCCGGTGGCGGTCGGCACCGGCGGCAGCCCGACCCCGACGGGCACCTTCGTGGTCGGGGCCAAGCGCTTCGAGCCCACCTGGGTCAACCCCGCACCCGACCGCTGGGGACGCGACATGCCGGCACGGATCGGGCCGGGCCCCACCAACCCGCTCGGCCTGCGGGCGCTGAACTGGAACGTCCCCGGCGGGGGCGACACCCTGATCCGGTTCCACGGCACGCCCAACACCGCGTCGATCGGACGGGCCGCCTCCAACGGCTGCGTGCGGATGTACAACTCCGACGTCATCGAGCTCTACGACCTGGTGGCCTCGGGTACCACGATCGTGTCGCTGCGCTGAGCACGCTCGCCCTCAGCGCGACCCGCGCACCCGGGCGAGGTAGTCGGCCGCGGCCTGCCGGCACTCCGGGTCGCGTACCGCGGTGAGCAGGGCATCGGCGTCCGAGAAGCTGCGTGCCAGTCCGACCGACGCCGAGGTGATCGCGTCGACCTGGGCCAGGGTGGTGCGGACCGGGAACCTTGCCTTGGCCGCCAGCGACACGGCGAGGTCCTCGACGGTCGCGTCGAGTTCCTCGGCCGGCACCACCCGGGACACCATCCCGACCGCCCGGGCCTCGAACGCGTCGAACGACCGACAGCTGAGCACCAGGTCCTTGGTGACCGTCGGTCCGACCTCCCGAACCAGCCGCGGGATCCCGCCCCAGGCCAGCGGGATGCCGAGGTCGACCTCGGGGATGGAGAACACCGCGTCGTCGGCCGCCACCCGCAGGTCGCACGCCGCGGCGAGCACCACCCCACCGCCGACCACCCGGCCCTGCAGCCGTGCGATGGTGACCGCCCCGATCGCCTCCAGGGCATCGGCCGCCCGCCGTCCCACATCGGCAGCCTCGCGCGCAGCCGCACCCTCCCCGAGCAGCGGCCCGAACGCGGCCAGATCCGCCCCGGCACTGAACGCGCGGCCCCGACCACCGAGCACGACCACCCGGACGTCGTCGCGCGCGGTGAGCGCCGTCGCGGCGGTGACCAGCCCTTCGAGCAGCTCGATCGACAGGGCGTTGAGCACCTCGGGCCGGGTCATCGTCAGCCGGGCAACCCCGTCCTCCACCTCGAGGTGCAAGCAGTCGGGCAGTGCGGGTAGCGAGCTCATCTCCAGGGCCTCCGCGACCAGCGCCTGGTGGCGGTCGCCGCACCCCACGCTAGTCACCGCACGCGCGTCGGCACGCCCCGGACCGGAGCGCTGGCTACGCTGCCCGACCCCTCATCCCCGGGAGCTGGCCATGAACCCCAGCGACGAACTCGCCGCCGGCGAACGGGCGCTGAAGGTCCTGCGCGCCTGGCAGGCCGGGCCGGTGGACAACCTGCCGATCGCGCTGCGCGAAGCCGAGCTGATCCTGGCCGAGGACGGCAGCCCCGACCAGCTGATCTCCGGGCTGATCACCGTCGCCGGCTTCCTGCTGGTGAACCTCGAGCAGCACGGTCAGCCCGCCGAAGCCACCCTGCAGCTGGTCGAAGCCTTCCTGCGCTCCCAGTCCGGCGGTTCCTGACCTCAAGGTCCCCTCCTCCCCAACCGATCCTCGGGGCAGAACGGGACAACGAGGAACGGGGGGCCCGTGAAGCGTCGCTCCAACCAGTTCGGGCATGCCGCATCGGGCTACACCCTGGTCGAGCTGCTCACCATCGTCGCGATCATCGCCACGCTCGCCGCGATCGCGATCCCGATGATCAGCGGCCAACGGCAGTCGGCGTGGAGATCGGCGGCCGAGTCCGATGTGCGCAGCACCGCCACCACCATCCTCTCCCTGGGCGCTCAGGGCCAGCCCTTGCGCCTCGTACAGGACGGCCGGGCGGTGCAGCTTCGTGGCCCGGCCAGCTCGGGGGATGCCGACGTCCAGCTCGTCGCGGCCAACGGTGCCGGCGGTCAGCTGCTCGCCGAGGCCCGCACCAGTCCGGGCGTCACGATGTGCCTGGAGCAGGACGCCGAGGACCCCGGGCGCTTCTGCCTGCTCGGCTACCACGACCGCCTCGACCCGGGGCCGGCCGTGGTGTACGACACCGCAGCCGGGGGGCTCGTCGAGCAGTGCGGCATACCGGTGACCTCCTGCCAGACCGCCGACACCCTGCTGGCGGCCTCGTCCGTCAGCTTCCTGCAGTCGACGATGGCGGATGGCCGATGGGCCTACGGGCAGGTCAACGGCAACAGCGACGCCGGCTGGGCGCTCGAGGGGACTCCCACGGTCGAGAACGGGTCGTTGCTGCTGACCAACGCCGCGTTCACCGGCTCGCGCAGCAGCGGGTACGGCTGGGCGATCAGCTACGGCACCCACAACCAGGACGGAAGCATGCGATCCGGCTACACCCTGCAGCTCGATCCGGGCTATGGCAGCAACGGCGGCTTCGTCATCCGCACCTGGGACGCCTCCGGGACCCACGACTGGCGCTACACCCCCCAGGCGGTCGACTTCCCCGATGGCTTCGATGTGACCAACCCGCAGGATGTCGAAGCCCGTGTCGAGAACGGTCACCTGTCCCTGTACGTGGGTGGGGAGCGCTATCTGCACTACGAGATGGGCTCCGCCCCCGAGGCGGATCGCTCCCGCTACGCCGCCATCGACGGTCAGGAAGCGACCTTCGGTGTGCGCACCTGGGGTGGCGACCCCGAGGTCTCCTACGACGATGCCCAGTTGAGCGTCCCGACGAGCTGACGGGGGCCCGGCCCCTGGTCGGACCGGACCCCCGCTGCGGACACGAGCAGACGATCAGCTGGTGACCTCGAGTCGGACCACGTACCCGAAGTTGGTCCGATCGCCGTCCTCGTCGTCGACTCCCTTGTTGAACAGCAGGTAGTTCGCGCCGTCGTCGCCGAGAAGCAGCGGCTCCCACCAGCCACGTTCGCCGAGCAGTTCGCCGAGGTCGAAGGCCGCGACCAGCGAGCCGTCACCGTCGTCGAACAGCAACACCTGGTCGGTGTTGGTGTCGATCATGCAGGTGTAGGGATCGCAGGGTGCCATGCCGTGCACCCACCCGAACCACAGCGGCGAGCCGGCACCCTCGCTGCTGGTCTGCCACACCGGCGTCCCGTCGCGGAAACGACCTGCACTGGTGTCCTCGTCGGCGTCACCTCCACCGACCAGCAGATCGTCACCGTCGTAGGTGATGAACCTGACGTCGGGCATAGTGTCGAAGGTGATGCCGTCGAGTTCGGTGCAGATGGTGTCCGTCAACTCCCAGCGCTCTACCGCGTCGCGGCCAGGCCAGCGCAGCAGGGCCTCGCTGCCGTCCGGGGAGAGCGCCACATGCCCCCGCATGTTGTCACACGCGAACGACTGATCCTGGAGGGTGTCGAACACCAGCGTCCCGGGCAGTCCGCTCGCGGCGAGCCGTCCATCGCCACCGGCGGAGAGGCTGCCACGCGATTCCGTGTCCGGCAGCAATCCATTCTCGCCGAAGGACGTGTCGAGCTCGAGCACGCAGTCCTCGCCGCTGGTGAACGTGAACGCCCTCACGCCCTCGTGGTGGATGAAGGCACGCTCACCCGCGAACGCGAACCCATCGACGCGTTCCGGCCCTTCGAGGTCGTACCCCTCGACCCGGCACTCGCTGGGCGTGACCGTGACGGGCCCCGCCGATCCGGCCACCAACTCGAGCTCAGGACGCTCGACCGCGACAGGCTCCTCCGCCTCCTCGGGCTCCTCCGCCTCCTCTGGCTCGTCAGCCTCCTCGGGTTCCTCGACCTCCTCAGGCTCCTCGACCTCCTCGACCTCCTCGGGCTCTGGCGCCTCCTCGACCTCCTCAGCCTCTTCGACCGCGAACTCGTCGGCCGGTTCGCCCTCGTCATCTCCGCAGGCCGCCACCCC
>SKJO01000032.1 GCA_007121975.1 Nitriliruptoraceae bacterium
CGGTCCCGTCGAGACGGTGCTCGAGCTCGGAAGCGGCGGGGGGAACAACGCCTCCCACCTCAAGGCGCACTACGACCTGACGCTCGTCGACGCATCGGAGCGGATGCTCGCGGTCAGCCGCCGGATCAACCCGGAGTGCGAGCACGTGGTCGGCGACATGCGCACCCTCCGGCTCGAGCGGCGGTTCGATGCGGTGTTCATCCACGATGCCATCGACTATCTGGTGACGCTGGATGAGCTGCGGGCGGCCATGGCCACGGCCTACGAGCACCTGCGTCCGGGCGGCGTCGTGCTGCTGTGCCCCGATCATCTGCGCGACACCTTCGTGCCCTCGACCGACCACGGGGGACACGACGAGGGAGCTCGGGGCCTGCGCTACCTCGAGTGGACCTGCGACCCCGACCCCGCGGACACCACCTCGACGACCGACTACGCCTATCTGCTCCGGGAAGGCGACGAGGTTCGCGTGGTCCACGACCGTCATGTCTGCGGCCTGTTCACCCGCGAGCAGTGGCGTGGGGCGTTGGTCGACGGTGGCTTCGGAGACGTCGAGGTGCATCCGGGACCCGAGGGCATCGAGCTGTTCACCGCTCGTCGCCCGGCCGGGTAGCGCTGAGCGCCGAGGTGGGGGTCGGCCGGTGCGCCGCGCGCCACTCTCGGTGTCGGTTCCACGTCGATCGTCGTCGGACCACCCGCGGCGCCGCACGTGCATCCGGCGGTGCATCCGGCGGTGCCGGCGCAGCACGACACCTCGCCGCAGTCATCGAAGCAGCCGCGGGACGGACCGCACCGCTGCCCGTCCCGACGAGGTGGTCACACCCCCCTCGTACGGTGTGATCATGGACACCAGGACCGCTCCCAGTACCCCCGTCGCCGCGCAGCCGGCCCTGTTCGACGCCGATGCGCACGCGCCGATCCCCTACGCGCTCACGGCCCGTGCCCGACGTGAGGTGGCACCCCAAGTCCTCCCGGACCTGCGCGTGCTCGGCGCCCCGGCCGTGATCGATCCCCGGCCGCAGGGGGCGGCGGAGCCGCTCGACGACCCCCGCGACACCCGCGCGGCCCGGGCACGCGCGCTGCGCCGTGCCGGCCTGGACCTGGCCGACATCGCCCGCCAGCTCGACGTGGACGAACTGCTGGTACGTGCCTGGGTCGGTGACGTCGCCGTCGACCCCGCACGCCGTCGGCGGGTCCGTGCGGATGCGACGCATGCCGGTGAACGGTCCGCGCCCGAGGGCGCTGACGATGACGAGTCGCAGGTCGCCTTCGAACTCGCCCGTGCCGCCGCCCGCGACGAAGCGGTCGGCACCCTGGCCAAGGATCCCGGTTTCGCGGCCGGACTCGGGCTGGTGGCGGCCACGGCGGACATCGGGCCGCACGCACTGACCGTGTGCACCGCCCGCCGTGAGGTGCTCGCCGCCCTGCTGCGCTGGCTGGCCGCCTACCACCCGGTCGAGTCGGGACGCGTCCGGCTGGTGCTGCGGCTCGGTCCGGGGGTGGCCGGGGACCTGGCCCGCCACGGGTGGTCGACGGCGCTGGGCCTGCCCGCCGATGCCGTCAGCTCCACGCGGTGGCGCTCGGCGTCTGAGGAGGGAGCGGTCGAGGCGCTGCTGCGCATCGCCGACCCGGTTGCCGCGGCGACGCTGGCCGGCTGGTGCGATGCCCTGCTCGAACCGCCCTCGGAGCTGCCCGACGTGCCCGGCGGGTTCTGAGCGCCGCCGATCCGCGGGGATCCGGGGCCTCAGCGCTAGGCTCTCGGCGCGGCGACGTCGGGGCGTCCGGCGTCCAGCCAGGCCCCACGGAGGCGCGTGTGCAGCGGATCGCCGTGGTCGCGGGACCGGACGCCGGGCATGCGCTGCCCGCGCTCGGGCTGTCGGTGGCGCTGCGCCAGCGGGGCCACGACGTCCGGTTCCTCAGCGGGCCCGACCACCTGTTGGTCGCTGACTCGTTGGACCTGGCCGGCGACGTGCTCCCCTTGCTCGGTCCAACCGATCAGGACGATGACCTGGGTCACCGGCTGTGGCGGCGTGCCGGTGAGATGGCGGTTCCGCTCGCCCACCAGCTCAAGGCGTGGGACCCGCAGCTGCTCGTCGTGGACACCATCACCCGCGCCGGGGCGTTCGCCGCGCAGCTGCTCGACCGTCCCTGGGTGGAACTGGTTCCCCACCACCTCGACGACCCCGATCCGGACCTGCCCCCGATCGGGCTGGGTCGCCGCCTGGCCCGCAGCCCGTGGCGCCGCTACGACGATCGTCGCATCCTGCGGGCGCAGGCACGGTCGCTGCAGTTGGGGGTCCAGCAGGCCGGGGAGGTGGCGACCGGGCTCGGACTGGATGCGGTCGCCGCTCCGGTTCTGCGGCTGATCGCCACGCTGCCGTCGCTGGAACGTGACCGTCGACACTGGCCGTCCGATGCGCACGTGGTCGGGCCGCTGGCCCTCGACCTCGAGGGCCCCGAGCTCGAGGTCCCGGCCGGGCGGGCACCCCTGGTGCTGGTCACCGACTCCACCGCCACCGGGGTGCACACCCACCTCGGCGAGGTGGCCCTGCAGGGGCTGCGTGACGTCGGGTTCCGGTTGGTGGTCACGTCCGACACCCTGGCGCCACAGCGCGAGCCGGGGCTGGTTGTCGGCCGTGGGCCTCACGCACCGCTGCTCGAGGCCGCGGATGTGGCGGTGAGCCCGGGCGGCGCCGGGTTCATGACCAAGGCGGCAGCCCACGGGGTGGTGCAGGTCGTGGTGCCCCATCAGGGCGATCAGCGCGAGGGTGCCGCCCGGCTGGTGGACACCGGAGCTGGTCGGTGCCTGCCGTTGTGGCGACTGACCCCGCAACGGCTGCGACGCAACGTGCGTGCCCTGATCGACGACTCCCGGGCGGCTTCGGCGGCGGATGCGCTCCGGGTCGAGGCCGCCCGGTTGAGTCCGTGCATCGCCGCCGACCTCGTCGAAGCGGTGCTGAGCGGACAGCTGCCGGCGGCTGGATCGCCCACCGACCACCTGCGACCCTTCTGATCCCGTACGCCACCGACCCGAGGCTCGATCACGATGTTCGCCGTCACCGCCACCGCCATCAACCCCGACGATCCGCTCGCCGGCCTGACGATCGGCGAACGCCCCGAACCCGACCCTCCGGCCGGCTGGGAGGTCGTCGAGGTGCGTGCGGCCGCCCTCAACCACCACGACCTGTGGACCCTGCGAGGGGTCGGGATCCGTCCCGACCGGCTGCCGATCGT
This sequence comes from Nitriliruptoraceae bacterium, assembly GCA_007121975.1. Lineage (GTDB taxonomy): Bacteria > Actinomycetota > Nitriliruptoria > Nitriliruptorales > Nitriliruptoraceae > SKJO01. The sequence continues at coordinate 3,232 of SKJO01000032.1, forward strand.
GCTCGGCTGCGACGCGGCCGGGGTCACCCGCGACGGACGCGAGGTCGTGGTCCACGCGGTCATCGCCGATCCCGACGGCAGCGACGAGACGCTCGCGGCGGACTTCTCGATCCTGTCCGAACGCTACGACGGCACCTTCGCGCAGCGCGTGACGGTGCCGGCCCGCAACCTGGTGCCCAAGCCCGAGGCCCTCAGCTTCGAGGAGGCCGCCTGCCTGCCGGTCGCCTACCTCACCGCCTACCGGATGCTGTTCACCCGGGGCGAGCTCCGGCCGGGGGACCGGGTCCTGATCCAGGGGGCGGGTGGCGGGGTGTCCACCGCGATGATCCTGCTGGCCCGGGCTGCCGGGATGCACGTGACCGTCACCAGCCGGGACGAGGCCAAGCTCGCCCGGGCGCTCGAGCTCGGCGCCCACGAGGCGCTGGCCTCGGGCCAGCGGCTGGCCACCCGGGTGGACGCGGTCATGGAGACCGTCGGCGACGCGACCTGGGCGCACTCGATGCGCTCGCTGCGCCCCGGCGGCACGATCGTGGTGTCCGGTGCCACCTCGGGACCGAACCCGCCGGCGGACCTCGCCCGGCTGTTCTACCGGCAGCTCCGGGTCATCGGATCGACGATGGGTACCCGCGACGAGTTGGTCCGGCTGGTGCAGTTGCTCGACGCTACCGGGGTGCGGCCACTGATCGACGACGTCTCGCCGCTCACCGAGGCGGCGGCCAGCTTCGCGCGTCTGCAGCAGGGCGAGGTGTTCGGCAAGCTGGTGCTGACCGTCTGAGCCTCACCGTGGCGGGATTCGTCAGGGGTTCGAAGCCGCGGGCTCGTTGGTGGCCGAGCGGATCGGACCGCCCGGAATCTCGACCATGATGCAGGCCCCCTGCCCGTCGGTGTTCTCGGCCCACGCATGGCCGCCATGCAGCTTGGCGAACTCGCGGACCAGGGTCAGTCCCACGCCGGTGCCCGGCTTCGGGTGATCGTGATCGAGGCGGACGAACGCGTCGAACACCTCCTCGAGCGCGTCGGCGGGGATCCCCGGACCCTGGTCGCGAACCGCGAGACGGAAGCCGCCGTCGATCAGGTCGGTGAGTTCGACCCGGATGGGTCCGTGTGGAGCGTACTTCTCGGCGTTGGCGAGCAGGTTGGAGATCAACTGCTCGCACTGCAGCGGGTCGACCGGGGCGGAAAGGTGGCCGGGTGCGTTCAGCGAGATCCGCTCCGCCTCGTCCGAACTGCGGCACACCCGGGTGACCAACTCGGCGACGTCGACGATCCGGGGGTCGGTGGTCAGTGAGCCCCGCGAGAGCCGGTCGACGTGCAGCAGTTCGTCGAGGAGTTGTGTGAGGCGCCGGGCGTGGGTCACCAGGGCGTCCTCGAGTTCCTCGCGGCGGACGGTGGACTCTTGCTCGCGCAGCCGCTGGAGGGTCTCGGCCATGCCCTGCACGACGGTCAGGGGCGTGCGAAGTTCGTGGGACACCGCGGTCAGGAACGCGTTCTTGGCGGCGTCGAGTTGTCGCAATCGGTCGGCGGTGGCCCGCTCGGTCGCCGCGATCTGCTCGAGGCGTTGCTCGCGCTCGATGCGTTCGGTGACGTCGCGCAGGTAGATCGTCAGCTCCTGCGGGGAGGGGTAGAAGCGCGCCTCGATCCACACCGTTCCTGATGTTTCAACTTCTGTTGACGGCCGGTGGTGTGCCGGTCGTGGTGCCGTCCGAACGGTGTTGACGGCTGCGTGTCACATCCGATGGTCGTGTCCCA
>SKJO01000438.1 GCA_007121975.1 Nitriliruptoraceae bacterium
CACCGCCTGAGCCCGAGCCCGAGCCAGCCCCACCGCCCGAGCCCGAGCCAGCCCCACCGCCTGAGCCCGAGCCCGACCGCCGCTCCATCGCCGCCGAGTTCGCGAGCCTGCGGCTCGAGGATCCGCCATCCCCGACGCCCGAGCCGAGCGCCGAGGCCGCGGCGTCCCCGGCGCCGGACGAGTTCGAGGTCGATCTGCCGGTGCTGCCCGATCTGCCGGTCCCGCCGGGGACACCGCCCGACGCACCCCCCGACGCACCCCCGGCCGAGTCCGGCCGACCGTCCCCGCCACGCCCCGACCCGCCATCACCGGCGCGTGAGCGGGCCCGGACCGCAGACGCGGACGTCAGCGAGTTCCTGCGTGAGCTCAGCCGGCTGTCGGCCAACGACACCGAGGACCGGCCTGCCGCAACGAGCCAACCAACGAGCGCGGAGCGCGAGGCGGCCACGGACGACGACGAGTACGACCGCAGCGGGCGGCGTCGACGCCGCGGGCTGTTCGGCCGCGGGTGATCGGTGCCGGCGACCGGTTCAGGTCGGGTACTCCCGGGTTTCCTCCGGTCCGGGGTACCGCTCGTGCGCCTCCTGGATGACGCGGAGTGCGTCGTCTCGCGAACGCCAACCCCGCACGTCGACCAGCTTCTGCTCGAGGTCCTTGTAGATCGCGAAGAAGTGCGAGATCTCATCGAGCAGGTGGTCGGGTACATCGCCGAGGAAGCGAAGGTGCCGCCAGCGCGGATCATGATCGGCGACCGTGAGGATCTTCTCGTCGGGCCCCTTGTCATCGCTCATGTCGAGCATCCCGAGCACCCGGGCCCGGATCGTGCAGCCCGGGAAGGTCGGCTCGCCGAGCATGACGATCGCGTCGAGGTGGTCACCATCGAGCGCGAGGGTGTCGGGGATGAAGCCGTAGTCCCCGGGGTAGCGCACGGCGGTGAAGAGCATGCGGTCGAGGTGGAAGGTCTGGCGCTCGAAGTCCCACTCGAACTTGTTGCGCGAGCCCATCGGAACCTCGACGAACACCGGGATCGTCTCGTCGCTCACCGCACGTCCTCCTGCTGGTGCCACCGGTCGACGGCTGCTGCGCGTCCACCCTAACGCAGACCGATCGACCGGCCCCACCGCGGGCACCAGCCACGACGCCGACCGGCTCCGAAGACCCTGCGCCCACCCGCGACCCGGAGGTCCGCCATGCTCGAGATCGGTCAGCCCGCCCCACCCTTCACCCTGCCCGACCAGGACGGCACGCCGGTGCGGTTGGCAGATCTGGCCGGCCAACCGGTCGTCGTCTACTTCTATCCGCGCGACGACACCTCCGGGTGCACCACCCAGGCCTGCGGCATCCGCGACCAGTGGTCACAGTTCGAGGCCGCCGGTGCGGCCGTGCTCGGCATCTCGCCCGATCCAGTCGACAGCCACGCCAAGTTCGCCGCGAAGCACGATCTCCCCCACCGACTGCTCGCCGACCCCGACCGCACCGTCATCGAACCCTACGGCGCCTGGGGCCTCAAGAAGATGTACGGCAAGGAGTACGAGGGCGTCATCCGATCGACGGTGCTGATCGCACCCGACGGGACCGTCGCGGCGGTCTGGCCCAAGGTCCAGCCCAAGAAGCACGCCGACCAGGTGCTGGCCGCCATCGATGACCTCGGCACGGCCTGAGCGCCACCCCCTGCCGGCAGCGCCTGGCGCCCTGGCGGTGTGCCCGCTAGGAGGCCCGTCGATCTCGCCTGCGCGCGACCGACGGGTCGTGCCCCGGCGGCCAGTCGTCCCCGCCGACGATCGCCGCCACCTCGACGTTGGCATCAGCGCCGAAACGCTGGCCCACCTCGGCGTCGCCGGGCACGAACGCCAGCGCCCGCGAGCCGTCGGCCAGCGCCGTGGTGACCGTGACGCGGCGCCGACCGCTGCCGGCCTGCCATCCCTGCGCCAGCGTCCCGGCGGGGGCGGTGATCACGGCCAACCGACGCCGGGGGCGGCCCAGCATCCACATCCGAGCGACGGCCTCCTGGCCGGGGTAGCAGCCCTTGGACAGGTGCACGTGCGAGGCGAGCAACCCCAACTCCTCGGGGAGGTGGGGGCTGGTCACCTCCACCCCCCAGGCAGGGATGCCGTCCACGATCCGCCAGGCCTCGAGGTCGGCGGCGTTGCCCTCGCGGGCGCCGACGTCGAGCAGCACGGCGCCGACCTCCCCGACCGCGTCCGGCGGTCCCACGATGTCGAGGCTCCCCCCGCCGCGCCCGATGAGGAACAGCGTGTCACCCGCGGGACGAACGGTTCCCGGCCGGGTCGCGAGGTTGGCGGCATCGGCGACCTTGGCCGCGTCGGGCCCACGCAGCGCGACCACCACGTCGTCGGTGAGCGCGAACCGGGCGTCGAGCAGGAACGTGCGGCCGCCGAGCACCTCGACGACCGTGTCGGCGACCCCCGCATCGGGAGTCAGTAGCGCGAGTCGGTCGGCGAGCACGGCGACGTCGAACATGGCCAGCGGCGCGCCATGCTGGTCGAGGTAGAGGCTGCCATGCACGCTGCCGGCCGAGATCTCGGCCAGTGACTGGGTGGTGACGTCATCGAGGTAGCGGGTGCGGTCCGCGCCGGTCACGTCGACGCGCCGCACCGGCGTGCGCACCAGGACCGCGCCCTCGAGGCCCGCCGCCCTCGGGCGTGGGTCGTCAGGGCGGACGGGGGCCGGATCGCTCACAGCGTCACCTCGCAGGTCGGCGGCGGACGTCATGGTACGACTCCACACCGGGCAACTGGTCTGGAATACTGCGGGTTAGGGCCGGGGCCGAGCGGGCGCCGGCGCAGGAGGCCTGACGTGCAGCTCGCCACCGTCCTGTGGATCCTCACCCTCGTGCTGGTCGCGTTCACCGGCATCGCGGCGTTCCTGCGAGCCCGGCTCGCCGGGACACCGGTGGTCACCCCCGGCACGGCCGGGCCCGGTGACCAGCGGGTGATGGTCGCCGGCGTGGCCCGACCGATCGACGGCACCCGCCCGGGTCCGGTGTCGGGCGAGCCGGTGCTGATGGCGATCGCCACCCGGGTCGAGGAGATCCGGGAACGCGACCGCGAGAACCGCACCCAGACGCGGCGGCACTCGACCCCTGCCGGTCGGGTCGACACCCGCATCGCACTGGTCGACGAGCAACCCCCGCATGCGTGGGTGGGGCTCGACTCGACGTTGGTGAGCAGCCTCACCGCCGCCAAGCGCACCATCAGCAACCCCGGGATGGGGATGCAGTTCTCGGTCGGTTCGGTGTCGTTCGGCACCGGTGGCAACGTCTACTTCGAGGAGCAGTGCGTGCGCGACGGCGACCGGCTGTGGGCGACCGGCACCCTCGAGCAGGCCCCGGACGGCAACCTCGCCTTCACGGGACGGGTCACCGCCACCGACCGCTCACCCGAACGCCAGCTCCGGGGCCGGACCCAGGCGGTGGTCGGCTTCGGCATCGTGACCGTGCTGCTCGCCATCGCCGCCGCCCTGGCCAGCGCTGGGGTGTTCGGCGGCTGAGTACCGCAGGATCGGCCGCTGAGCGGCGCAGCGCGAGGCGACGACGCACCGGACCACGCAGCGCGAGGCGCCGACGCACCGGACCACGCTGCGCGAGGCGCCCGACCGGGGGGAACGACCCATGACGCACGATGGCACGCCGGCCGGGGACCACGCCCGCCCCGCCCAAGAATCGGGCCCAGCCCTGGCTCCCACCGCCCAGGGCCGCCGCGAGCCGGTCCTCGACCTGCTGCGGGGTGCGGCGCTGCTCGGCATCACGCTGGTCAACGTGCAGTTGATGGCCGGACCGGCGGTGTTCGCGCTGTTCACCGGCGATCCGCTGCCCGACGCCGGGCCGGGCGCTCCGTTCATTCGAGCGGCGGTGAACCTGCTGGCGACCGGCAAGTTCGTCTCGTCCTTCTCGATCCTGTTCGGACTCGGCGCGGCGATGATCGCGCTGCGGGCGGTGGACACCGTTACCCGTCCGGGCCCGCTGCTCGCCCGCCGCTACGGCCTGCTCGCCGTGTTCGGGCTGGCCCACATGCTGCTGCTGTTCCCCGGCGACGTGCTGTTCATCTACGGCCTGTCGGGCTTCGTGCTGCTCGCCTTCCTGCGGGTGCGTGCGCGCACGGCGCTGATCTGGGCCGTGGGCCTGATCGTGGTCTCCACCGTCGCGTTCGCGGGCCTGACCGCCGCCCAGGCCGTCTGGGAGGCGGCCCCCGACCCGGCCTGGGTCGCCGAGGTGGCGCAGCGCGAGGCCGCCGCGCTCGAGGCCTACGCCGCCGGCTCGCTGCCCGGCATCCTGGCGACCAATGCCTTCCTGGCGTGGTGGATCCAGCTCGATCAGATGTTCGCGCTGCCATGGTTCCTGGGGCTGTTCCTGCTCGGGCTGGCCGCGACGCGCGCCGGGATGGTCGCCGACCTCGCCGGCCACCGGCCACGGCTGGTCCGGCTCGCGCAGGTGTGCCTGCCGATCGGATTGGTGCTCAACCTGCCCCAGATCGTGGCCTCACCCGAGACGATGTCGACCGGCGAACTCTCACCCGGGGTGGCGGTGCTGGGCGCGGTGGCCTACACCCTGGGGGCTCCGGTGCTGGCCGTTGGCTACCTGGCGGGGCTGGCGGTCCTCGGCCTGGACCGCGGGGTCGACCGCGGCCTGCGTCGTCGGCTGGCGACACTCGGCAGCATCGCGCTCACGGGATACCTCGCCCAGAGCGCACTCGCCCTGCTGGTCTTCGGCGGGCTGCGGCTCTACGGTCGACTCGGAGCGTTGGGCGAACTGGTGGTGGTCGTGGGGATCTGGACGGTGCTGCTGCTCGCCGCCCCGTGGTGGACGTCGAGGTACCGCTTCGGACCGGTCGAGTGGGTCTGGCGCAGCCTGACCTACGGCGCACGCCCGCCGCTGCGCCGCCGGCCGGAGCAACGACCCGCGGGCGCACCGGACTAGCGGCCGACGGGACGTGCCGGAGCCCTCCCCGAGGTCCCG
>SKJO01000308.1 GCA_007121975.1 Nitriliruptoraceae bacterium
GAGCACGCGTCGCTGGCCCGCAACAAGCGGGTGCGCTGCGAGCTCGCCGAGATCCGGCTCGGTGGCGCCCGGGTCGTGCTGGCGGTGCCCTCGAGCTACATGAACACCTCCGGCGGGCCGGTGCAGGCGGCAGCCGCGTGGTACAAGGTCGAGGTGGAGCAGGTGATCGTGTGCCACGACGACCTGGACCTGCCGGTCGGCGAGCTGCGGCTCAAGCGTGGAGGTGGGCATGGTGGGCACAAGGGCCTGGTCGATATCGACCGCGCCCTGGGCGCCCGCGACTATCTGCGGGTGCGGCTGGGCATCGGCCGGCCACCCGGACGTATGCCGGCCAAGGACTACGTGCTACGCCGCTTCGCTCCCGCGGAGCGTGAACAGGTCGACGTGGCGATCGCCGAGGCCGGCGACGCGATCGGTTCGCTCGTGGCCGAGGGGCTCGAGCCGACCCAGAACCGCTACCACGGCCGGATGTGACCCGCAGGCGGCGGTGAGGAGAGCAGCGTGAAGGACAAGCTCCGGCAGTTCGTGGAGGCCTGGCGTCAACTGCGGGAGGTCGATCCGCGCGCGGTGGCTCTGGTGTTCACCGGCGCGATGGTCGGGCTGCTCGTGGGCACCCTCATCGGCTTGCTCATCTCGCCGTGGTTCGCGCCGTTCTCGGGGCTGATGCTCGCCAGCCTCGGCGGGATGCTGGTGTTCAACCGTCGCCTGCAGAAGGCGCAGTACACCGCCATCGAAGGGCATGTCGGGGCGGCCGCCGCGGTGCTGCAGATCATGCGTGGCCAGTGGTTCGTGACTCCGGCGGTGTCGGTCAACACCAAGCAGGACATGGTCCACCGGGCCATCGGGCGGTGCGGGGTGGTGCTGGTGGGCGAAGGCTCGCCGGCGCGGGTCAAGGGTCTGCTCGCCAAGGAGCAGCGTCGGCTGTCCAAGGTCGTGGGCGACGTCACCATCCACCGGGTGCTGGTGGGTGACGCCGAGGGCCAGGTCTCGCTTCGCCGGCTGCAGATGCACCTGTCCAAACTGCCCCGCGAGCTGAAGAAGACCGAGGTTCCCAAGCTGGAACGCAAGCTCAAGCCGTTGGATCGCTCGTTGCCCATCCCCAAGGGTGTGGATCCGGGGCTGGCCAACCGTCCGCGGCCCAAGCCACGGTGAGTTCAGCGCCCGAGGGCCCAGCGCCACGCAGCGTCGACGACGTGCTCGATCCGGGCCTGGCGTGTGGCCCGCTCGCGGCTGCCCTGCGCCCGGCCCGCGCCGCCTGGGACGTCGACCTGGTGGCCGAGGACCTCATCGCGGCGCCGACCGCCCGGCCCTACCTGCTGGCCCTGCTGGCCGAACGGGCCGCTCCGCTGCTGGTGCTGACCGCCCGCACCTCGGATGCGGAGTCGATCGCCGACGGGCTGTCCGCGTTCCTCGGTGCGGGCCGGGTCGCGGTGTTCCCCGCCTGGGAGACCCTGCCCCATGAGCGGCTCTCGCCGCAGCCGAGCACCGTCGGACGGCGGCTGGCGGTGCTCGATCGCCTGGCGCATCCCGACGCCCACGACGAACCGCTGCTCGCGGTCGTGGCCCCGCTGCGCGCCGCCCTGCAGCCGATGGATCCTCGCCTGGCCAACCGTCGCCCGATCATGCTCGATGCGGCGTGGTCCGGGTTCGACGCGTTGGTCGAGGTGCTGGCCGAACTGGGCTATCACCGCACCGCCCAGGTCGGTGCCCGGGGTGAGTTCGCGGTGCGCGGCGGCATCGTGGACGTCTTCCCCACCGTCGGCGAGCACGCGGTGAGGGTCGAGTTCTGGGGCGACGAGGTCGACTCGCTCAGGACCTTCTCCGTTGGCGATCAGCGCTCCAGCGGCGCCGTCGAGCAGGTCGTGCTCGACCCGGCCCGGGAGGTGGTGCTCGACGACGAGCTTCGGGCCCGAGCCCGCGCGGCGGTGGGTGACTGGCCGGAGCTGACCGAGGCGCTGGACCGGCTCGCCGACGGGCAGGCGTTCGAAGGTGCGGAGTCGCTGGTCACGCTGCTCACGCCCGAGCCTGCCCTGCTCACGGACTTCCTGCCCCCCTCGGCGGGGCTGGCGCTGCTCGACCCGATGCTGCTCGAGGAGCGGGCCGCGACCCTGCGCGAAGAGTCCGAGGTGCTCGCCGACACCGCCTGGCGCACCGCCGCCAGCGTCGGCGTCGGGGCGGACGCGCGGTTGCGTGCCGACGGGTTCGCCACCCCGGAGCAGGTCCTCGAGCGGGGCCCGGAACGCGTGTGGCGCCTGGCGCCGTTCGGCGCGGTCGACGCCGGCGCGACCCGGCTGCAGACTGCCGCGTGGGACTCCTTCCGTGGGGATGTGGTGACCCTCGCTCAGCGGGCTGCCGGTCTGCTGCGGGCCGGACAGCGGGTGGTGGTGTCGGTGGATGCCGACGGTCCGGCACGACGTATCGCCGACGTGCTGGCCGAGCAGGGGGTACCGGCCCGGGTCACCTCGACGTTGTCGCCCGAGCCCGAACGCGGCCGCGTCGAGGTGGCGGTCAGTCCCCTGCGCACCGGGTTCGCCGCCGACGAGCTCGGGCTCGCCGTGCTCGGAACCTGGGACGTGTTCGGACCGCGGCGACGGCGGGCGAGCCGGCGCCTCGGGTCGCGGACCACGGCGGCCGACGCCGTGCTGCAGCTCGGGCCGGGCGACCCGGTCGTGCACCGCACCCACGGCGTGGGTCGCTACCGCGGCATGGTGACCCGCGAGCTCCCCGCCTCCGATGGCCGGGTCGCCAAGCGTGACTACGTGCTGCTCGAGTACGCCGACGGCGACACGCTGTACGTGCCCTCCGACCAGATCGATGCGATCGCCCGCTACCAGGGCGGCGAGAAGCCGTCGGTGATGTCGCTGGGCGGTGCGCAGTGGGAGCGGGCCAAGACCCGGGTGCGCAAGGCGGTCCGCGACATCGCCGGTGAGCTCATCCGCCTCTACGCCGCGCGGATGCATGCGCCGGGCCACGCCTTCTCGCCGGACGGGCCGATGCAGGCCGAGCTCGAGGATGCGTTCGCCCACGTCGAGACGCACGACCAGCTCACCGTCGCCGACGAGATCAAGCAGGACATGGAGGCGCCGCTGCCCATGGACCGTCTGCTGGCCGGCGACGTCGGGTTCGGCAAGACCGAGGTCGCGGTGCGTGCCGCCGGCAAGGCGATGTTCGACGGCAAGCAGGTTGCCGTGCTCGTCCCGACCACGATCCTGGCCCAGCAGCACGTCGAGACCTTCCGCGAGCGCTTCTCGGGGTTCCCGGTCGAGATCGCCGAGCTCAGCCGCTTCGTCTCCGACAAGGAGCGTCGACGCGTGCTCGATGGGCTGGCCGCGGGCGTCGTGGATCTCGTGGTCGGGACCCATGCGCTGCTCGGCAAGCAGGTGACCTTCAAGCAGCTCGGCCTGGTCATCGTCGACGAGGAGCAGCGCTTCGGGGTGACCCACAAGGAGCGGCTCAAGCAGCTGCGCACCAGTGTGGACGTGCTTTCGATGTCGGCGACGCCGATCCCGCGCACCCTGGAGATGGCCGTGTCGGGCATCCGGGACCTGTCGGTGATCGAGACCCCGCCCGAGGACCGCCAGCCGGTGCTCACCAGCGTGCAGCCCTTCGACGAGGCGCAGGTCGCACTGGCCATCCGGCGTGAGCTGCTCCGCGACGGCCAGGTGTTCTACGTCCACAACCAGGTTGACACTATCCACCGCACCGCGGCATGGCTCGTCGAGCTGATCCCTGGTGCTCGCATCGAGGTGGCGCACGGACAGATGGACGAGCGACTGCTCGAACGCGTGATGGTGCGCTTCTGGCAGCGGGAGATCGACGTGCTGGTGTGCACCACGATCATCGAGTCGGGGCTGGACGTGCCCAACGCCAACACGCTGGTCATCGAGCGTGCCGACCTGCTCGGGCTCTCGCAGTTGCACCAGCTCCGTGGCCGGGTCGGCCGCTCCGCGGAGCGTGGCTATGCCTACTTCCTGTTCCCCGAGGGAGCGTCGATCACCGAACCGGCCTACGAGCGGCTCAAGACCATCGCCGAGCACGCCCGGCTGGGTTCGGGCCTGGCGATCGCGATGCGCGACCTCGAGCTGCGTGGGGCGGGCAACGTGGTCGGCGCCGAGCAGTCCGGGCACGTCGCGGTCGTCGGGTTCGACATGTACTCGCAGCTGCTCAAGGAGGAGGTCGCTGACCTCACCGGCCGCAAGGTCGAGCCGGAGATCGAGGTCCGCGTCGAGCTGCCGGTCGACGCCCACCTGCCCCACGACTACGTCGAGGATGCGACCCAGCGGCTCGAGCTCTACCGCCGCATCTCCGCGGTTCGGGACGCCGCCGGGGTCAAGGACGTGCGCGAGGAGCTCGTCGACCGCTTCGGTCCCCTGCCCGAACCGGCCGAGCGGCTGGTCACGCTCGCCGCGTTGAAGGCCGCCCTGCGGCGGTGGGGCATCAGCGAGGTGGCGGTGACGGGCACCGGGCGGGTGCGCGTCTTCCCCGTGGAGCTGACCGACTCCCAGGAGATCTGGCTGCAACGCAAGCACCACGGGTTCCGCTACCAGCGTGAGCAGCGGGTGCTGCAGCTGCCGCTACCCCAGCCGTGGCCGCAGGACCTCGTGGCCTGGGTCGCCGCCGGCCTGCGGGGGTTGTTCACGCCGCCGGCCCGTGCCGGTCGGGCGTCGTAGCGGCGGTATGCGGGGGTCGTGGTGGCGTGGTGAGCGACGGCTGCCGAACCTTGTGGGGGTTCGGCAGCCGGGCCGGGTCGCTTGCTGTCGCGCGGGGTGGGGGTGCGCTGCTTGCGCGGCGTCGCGGGTTGGGTGGTGGGTGCGCGGGGTGGTGGGTTTGGCGCTCCGTAACGCTGTTGCGGCAGCGGTGGTGTGCGCTGGACGCTATTTGCGGTGCGCTGGTAGCGCGTGTACGGGTGGGTTGGGTGCGGTCCGCGGGTGTGGCGTACGCAGCCGGTCATGGCTGTCCGGTTGC
>SKJO01000319.1 GCA_007121975.1 Nitriliruptoraceae bacterium
CCTGGCCACGATGCGCGACGTGGATGTCTACCGCCGCGAGAGTGGCCAGCCCATGGCCCTGTTCCGTAGCCGGTACGTCGCCGAGCGCATCGCCCGTGATCACCCCGAGCTGCGGCTGGACACCCTCCTGCTCGGGTGACCGGTCCCGCTCGCCCACTGCTGCTCCCCCGGAATCTCACGTGCTGCTCCAACCCCTGCCTGAGCCACGACCACCCCGACCGGGAACCCGGTTCTCGGGCTGGCGCATCGTGCTGTTCGCGGCGGTGGCGATGGGGATGACGGGTCCCGGTCAGACCGTCGGGGTGTCGGTGTTCATCGACCCGATGATGGCCGCGCTCGACCTCACCCGATCCCAGGTGTCCACCGCGTATCTGATCGGCACGCTGGCTGGAGCGACCGCGATGCCCCGGGTCGGGCGCCTGATCGACGACCGCGGCGCACGGCTGGCCATGGCCCTGGTGGGTGGCGGCTTCGGGGTGGTGCTCGCAGCCATGGCCGGGGTCCGGGGACTGCTCACCCTGGTGCTCGGGTTCGCGGGTATCCGCATGCTCGGACAGGGCGGGCTGACCCTGGTGGCCACCACGGCGGTCGCCCCCTGGTTCGCGCGTCGGCGGGGCCTGGCGCTCGGGGTCACGACCGCGGTGGGCTCGGCGCTGCTGTCGCTGGTCCCACTGGGCTCGGCGGCGGTGATCTCCCAGATCGGCTGGCGCTGGGCCTGGGTGGTGACGGCCGTGGTGGTGTGGTTGGTCGTGCTGCCCATCGCTCTGCACGGACTGATCGACCGACCGTCGGACGTCGGCCAGGAACCTGACGGGCCGGGAGTAGGCCCCGACTCCTCGCGCACCGCAGCCCGTGCCGAGCCGTCGATCGCGTTCACCCGCGCACAGGCCGTGCGCACCCCGATGTTCTGGGCGATCACCGGGGCGGTCGCCGCCACCGGCATGATCGGGACCGGGCTGGCCTTCCACCAGATCGACGTGCTCGGGGAGCAGGGCCTCACCCCGGTCGAGGCCGCCGCCAACTTCCTGCCCCAGACCGGCGCGGCGCTGATCGTCACGCTGGGGATCGGCGCCCTGGTCGACCGTGTGGCCGCCCGCTGGCTGCTGCTGGTGTCGATGCTGCTGCTGGCCGCCGCGATGATCGGGGTGTCCTTCGTCGCTCCGGGCTGGACGGTCGTGACCTACGGAGCGGTGATCGGGGCCGCCGGCGCCTCCGCGCGCGCCCTCGAGGCGGCGACCTTCCCGAACCTGTTCGGCCTGCGCCACCTCGGCTCGATCCGGGGCGTGGTCACCGCGATCAACGTCGCGTCGACGGCGCTCGGCCCGGTTGCGCTGTCGCTCGGCCGCGACCTGACGGGCCGCTACCTCGACGTCCTGTTGCTGTTGCTGGTCGTGCCGGCCGGTGTCGCCGTGCTCGGGCTGCTGGCGCCAACGCCCCGTCCCACCGACGCCCCGAGGTGAGCATGTTCGACGACCTGCTCCCCGTCACCGACCCCGGTGCGGTGTTCGCCGTACTGCTGCTGCTGGTGCTGGCCGGTCCGATGCTGGCCGGGCGGTTCAAACTGCCGGCGCTGGTCGGGTTGATCGCGGTGGGCATGCTGGTCGGACCCAACGTGCTCGGGATCGTCGACGGCTCGGTGCTGATCGATGCGCTGGGTTTCGTCGGCCTGCTCTACCTGATGTTCCAGGGCGGGCTGGACCTCGACCTCGACGGGTTCGCTGCCCGTCGCCGGGAGTCGGTGCTGTTCGGCGTCCTGACCTTCGTGATCCCGCTGGGCGTGGTCACCTGGGCCGCCACCGTCGCCGGGGTGCCGTGGCTGGCCGCGGTGATCATCGCCTCCGCCCTGACCAGCCACACCCCACTGTCGTATCCGACGATCGCCCGCTTCGACCTGTCGCGCAACCGTGCGGTCACCGCCTCGCTGGGAGCGACGTTGATCGCGACGCTGGGGGCGCTGCTGGTGCTGGCGGTCGCGGCGGCGGCCGCGCAGGGTGACACCTCGACGTTCGACTGGATCGTGTTCCTGGCCGGCCTGGTCGGGTTCACCGGCGTGATGATCGCCGGCGTGCCGCGCATGACCCGGACCTTCTTCCGCAGCTGGGGGCAGGACCGCGATGTGCGCCTGACCTACCTGCTGTCGGGGATGGGCTTCGCGGCCGTGCTCGCGGGGGTTCTGGGTATCGCGCCGATCGTGGGGGCCTTCCTCGCGGGGCTCGCCTTCAACCGCTTCGTGCCCGATGGCACGTTGATCGCCGACCGGGTCGACGTCCTGGGTCGTTCGCTGTTCGTCCCGGCGTTCCTGGTCAGCACCGGGATGATGCTCGATCCGGTCGCGCTGGTCACCGATCCTCGCACCCTGACCCTCGGGGCCGTGCTGGTCGCCGCCGAGGTGGGCTCCAAGTGGGTGGCCGCGGAGTCTTCGGGGCGGCTCATGCGGGTGTCGCGACCGGAGCGCGGGCTGATGTTCTCGCTCAGCGTCGGGCAGGCAGCCGGGGCGCTGGCGGCCGTGGTCGTCGGCGAGGAGGTCGGACTGCTCGGTCCGGCCGAGGTCAACGCCGTGATCCTGGTGATCCTGGTCAGCGCGCTACTCGCCGGGTTGTCCGCCGAACGCAACGCCCCCCGCGTGGAGCCGCCGGGGCTCGAGGGTCGATCGATCGGCAAGCGCGTGGTCGTGCCGGTGTCCAACCCCGCCAACGTCGAGGCGCTGGTGCGGGTCGCCGGCAACCTCGCGGCACCGGACTCCGGCGCGGTGGTCGCGGTCAACGTCCTGCCGTTCGACGCGCGGCCCGAGCAGGTCCGCGTCCACCGCGACCTCGGCGCCCAGGCCGAGCGGGCTGCGCTTGCCACCGGCGCGGAGGTGCGCAGCTCGGTACGCATCGATGCGTCGATCGACGGCGGGGTGCTGCACAGCGTCGTCGAGCAGGAGGGCACCGCGCTGGTGATGGGCTGGGACGGGCAGGCCGGCCGCTCCCAGTCGCTGTTCGGCACCGTCATCGACCGCTGCATCGCCATCAGCCCGGTGCCGGTCCTGGTGTGCCGACCCGGCGACAACGGGCCGACCCGCCGCGTGCTGCTGCCGATGACCGAGGAGGAGTTCGCCCCCGGCTACGACCGGTCCCGGGCGCTCGTGCTGGAGGTCGCCAAGCGGCTGTCGCGGCAGGCCGAGGTCCCCGCGATCGTGATCACCGACCTGCCCGAATCGCTGGCGTGGGAGCGGCTCGACGGGAACTTCGAACCCGACGAGGTGCTGGTCACCGAGGACGTCCTGACCGAGGTGGGTGTCAGGCAGCGCCCCGGCGACGTGATCGTGTCGGCGGCTCCGCCCACCTCCGGGAGGCTCGGCCGGTGGGCCGGGCGGGTCGCCGAGGCGGCGCCCGAGCGCACGGTGGTCATCGCCATCCCGCGGTGAGCGTCGCTGGCCGTTGGTGCCGGCTGCCGACACCGGCCGTCAGGTCGAGCCGTCCTCCCGGCAGCGTCGGCAGCGTCCGCTGACTACCAGCTCGACCCGGTCGGGCTCGAAGCCGTGGCCTTCCTCGAGGTGCTCGCGGATGCTGGCGACCAGCGACCCGACGTGGTGGTCGACGTTGCCGCACACCAGGCAGACGAGGTGGAAGTGCTCGTCGGGGTGGGCGAGCTCCCAGCGGCCGGCGTCGGAGTCGCCGAGCCGGCTCATCCTTGCCAGGTCGAGCTGCTCGAACAGGTCGAGGGTGCGGTAGACCGAGGCGAGGTCCACGTCCGCGCCGGCCGCGGCGATCTCCGTGGTGAGCTCCTCCACGGTGAGATGGCCACTGGCTCGGTGCAGCGCCGCCCACACCGCACGGCGCGGTTCGGTCACCCGGTGGCCGTTGGCGCGCAGCGTCGCTTCGAGCTCGGCCCGGTGGGTCTCGGCGGAGGCGTCCGGCGTCCGGCGCTGCTGCTCGGTGTCGTGCTGCACCTGCGCCTCTCCCGGTCCGACTCGGCGGGTGGTCATGGGTATGCCGGTGTGCTGCGGTGGTCCGCCCGCCTCCAGCGTAGATCGGCGCGGCGGGTCTGTCCCCTGCTTCAGGGGGATCGGGGAGGGTGCTCGTTCCCGACCGTGGCCCGGCGATTCCGACACACCGTCCGACGACGAGGCCGCGGGTGACGGCGATGGGGCTGTCCACGCCTCGGACAGGGGTGAGGCTTCCCTGGAAGGGCAGCTCACCGCGCCGAACTACGACGGCGAAGTGGCGTCGCAGGACGTGGAGCTGCTCGGGGGCATCGTCGGGCCAACAAGCGAGACCGATCCGGCCGGCGACCCCGTCGTGGTCGAAGGCGGAAGTCGGGTGCACCTCGTGTCCAGGACCGCCCACCTCGAGGTCACCCGAGCCCAGTTCGCGGCCCGGCTTGCTCGGCTTGTTCGGCTTGCTCGGCTTGCTCGGCTTGCCGACCGACGGCATCGACCCCGGGGTTCGCAGACACGAGAGAGACCCACGGAGGTGCGGTCGGTGCCCTGTCGGCGGTCGGCGCGGTGGTCGGGTTCCGGGACGGCACGTTCCGACCGGCCGAGTCGATCAGTCGGGCCCAGGCGGGGTCCGTGCTCGTGCGCGCTATCCCACTGGTCGATGCCGGCACGGTGGCGGGCTCGGACGGGTAGCAGGTCGAAGTGCTTCCGCGGAAGCAGCAGTCGCTTGGCGCCCCGGCCCGCCCCGGCCCGGCCCCACCCTGCCCCGCCGGGGCCCGGCCCGATGCGGCGTACGGAGGCGGACGCTGGTGACCGGTTGGGTACGCCGCATCTCCCGGGCTGGACGTTGCGGCGTACGGAGACGGACGCTGGTGACCGGTTGGGTACGCCGCATCCGGGGTGCCATCGCCCGGAACTGCTGGCCGCACGTTTCTCGCGCAGCGCCGGGCGGCCGGCGCTCGGGAGTGCGACTGTGGAAGCCGTGTTCGCCGGCGGTCATCCCAGCGGCGCTGAGCGTGCCGGCC
>SKJO01000430.1 GCA_007121975.1 Nitriliruptoraceae bacterium
ACAAGACACCAGCACCACAAACATGGCACCAGCATCTCACTGGCATTTGGCACCCTATGCAGATCTCAAAGAACAACCCACCACCCCACCGAGCCACCCCCACAACGCAGGAGCACTATCGGTTCGAGCAGCGCCTACCGACTCACGAGCCGGCGAAGAACGAAGGTAGCAGGCCTGCTCGATGCTGTCCAGTCCTCGGGTTGTCCGCCACCAGCCTCAGCTGATGGGTGGACGCGGTCCAGCCCGGGGATGCCGGCGGTAGGCGCTGGCCTCCGCGACCGCGAGATGGAAGCGCCACGGCCGATCTGCGGCCCGTCGAACCCCCACCCGAGGGGAGGTCACCACCTCGGCGTCGAGTCGGGCACCGTCGTGTCCGAGCCACAGGCCGCTGCCGGCGCACAGCAGGTCCGCGCCGTCGTGGCGTGCACCGTCCACGTCGAGGCCGGCCGTGAGCCGGCCCGGGCCACGCAGCAGGTCCGCGCTGCGCGCCCCAACCGGACGCCGCGAACGCACCACGGCCTCACCACACAGCACCCGCGCCGCACGCAGCAGGACCGCGGCACCCCGGCCCTCCGGTTCCACGGTCACGTTCAGGCACCAGTGCATCCCGTAGATGCGGTAGACGTAGGCCGTGCCCGGAGCCCGGAACATCGCGTCGTTGGCGGCGGTCCGACCCCGGGCGGAGTGGCTGGCCGGATCCTGCTGGCGGTAGGCCTCGGTCTCCACGATCCGCACCACGACGGGTTCGCAGGCATCCTCACGCACGAGCAGCGCGCCCAGCAGGTGGCGGGCGGCCTGCGGTGCGTCGGCTTCGAGCAGGCCAGGATCGATGACCTCGACCTCGGAGTCACTCATGCCGAGCGCACCTCATCGACCCAGGCCAGGAACCGCGACGTCGGCCAGGTGTTGGCCACCGCCTCAGCCGGCAACCTGGCACGCCGGGCCTGCGCGATCCCGAACCGCGCACGCTCGAGGTCCTCGACCGCGTGGGCGTCGGTGGAGATCACGAAGCGCACGCCGCGGCGATGTCCCTCGCGGATCACGCCGACCGGCGCGTCCAGCCGCTGCAGGCTGGCGTTGATCTCGATCGCGGTCCCGGTCTCGACGGCGGCATCGAGCACGACGTCGAGGTCCAACTCGATCCCCGGACGGCGCCCGAGCAGCCGCCCGGTGAGATGTCCGATCGCGGTCACCGACGGCTCGCGCATCGCGGCCACGATCCGGTCGGTCTGCTCGCGCACCCCCCGACCGAAGTGCGAGTGCACGCTGGCGACCAACCAGTCGAAGCCGGCGAGGAACTCGGCGTCGTAGTCGAGGTCACCGTCCACCCCGATGTTGAGTTCCGCGCCGTGCAGCAACCGGATGTCGCCGCGGCGCTGCTCGAGGTCGCGCAGCTCACGGCGCTGCTCGAGCATGTCCGCACGGGACACGCCGTTGATCCGCAGATCCTCGGCATGGTCGGTGATCGCGAGGTACTCCAGCCCGCGCTCGACCGCGGCCGAGACGAGCACATCGAGCGGATCACGCCCGTCCCCGGAGCGGTCGGTGTGGTCGTGCAGATCGCCGCGCAGATCGTCCACCTCGGGCAGCCGGGGCAGCTCGTCGGCATCGGCCGCCTCGAGCTCCCCGTCGTCCTCGCGCAGCTCCGGCGGGATCCAGGGCAGGTCCAGCGCCGCATAGACCTCCTGCTCGGTGCGCGAGGCGACGACCTGCTCGTCGTGCTGACGCACCAGGGCGTACTCGTTGAGCGACAGCTCGCGCTCCAGCGCCCGCTGGCGCAGCCGGATGTTGTGGGCCTTGGAGCCGGTGAAGTACACCAGCGCCGCCCCGAAGCTCTCCGGAGTCACCACCCGCAGGTCGAGTTGCACCCCGTCGCGGGTCACCACCGAGGTCTTGGTCGGTCCCGACCCCAAGGTGCGCTCGACCTCGGGCAGGGCCAGCATGGCCTCGTGGACCGGGCTCGCGTCGTCGCTGGCCACCAGCACGTCGACGTCGCCGATGTCCTCCCGGAACCGGCGCACGCTGCCCCCGAGCGCGGCATCGGCCACGCCCGGCACCTCGAGGACGGCCGCGAGCAGGCGCTCGGCGACCGGGAGCGCGTCGGCCAGCGGCACCCGACGCTGCTTGGAGCCGAGGCCGAGTTGCTCGACGGCCTCCCGCAGCTTGCCCGCGCTGCGCTCGCCCATGCCGGGCAGCTCGGCGACGCGGCCCTCGGCGAGCGCGGCCACGAGGCCCTCCACGTCGCGCACCCCGAGCTCGCGGTCGAGCATCGCGACCGTCTTGGGTCCCAGCCCCGGGACCTTGAGCAGCGCGAGCTGCTCCGGCGGGTGCTGCTCGCGCAGCTGCTCGAGCCGCTCGATGCGGCCGGTGTCGACGTACTCGCGGATCCGTCCCGCGATGCTCGAGCCGATGCCCTTGACCGCCGCGAGCTGCGTCGCGCTGAGCTCGGCGACCTCGGTCTCGAGCCCCTGCACCGCGCGCTGCGCGTTGTGGTAGGCGCGCACCCGGAAGCTGTCGGGCCGACCCTCGTCCAGCATCGTGAGCGCAGCCAGCTCCTCGAGCAGCCGCGCCACCTCCTCGTTGCTCGTGCCCACGGGCCGTATCCGCTCGTCGGTGCCCTCAGGCTACTGGCCGCGGTCCACGGACGGGGCCTGGTGACCCACGTTCGCCGCCGCGACGCCCCGGGCCCGCGCCAGCTGCGCACGGACCGACGCGGTCGCGGTGGCGTTGACCCCGTCGCGCCGATCGATCGCCTCCTGCGCGTCGAAGCGTCGCGCCACCTCGGCGTCCAGGGACGGATGCAGCTGGGCGAGCTGCTCGGGGTCCAGACCGTCGAGATCGACCCCCTGCTGCTCCGCGTACCGCACGACCTCGCCGACCAGCTCATGAGCCTCACGGAAGGGCAGACCGCGCACGACCAGTTCCTCGGCGAGGTCGGTGGCCAGGGCGTAGTCCCCGACCGCCGCGGCCCGGAGCCGATCCCGGTCGAACTCGAGGCTCGCAACCGTCCCGGTGATCGCGGGCAGGACCACCTGCAGGGTGCGCACCGCGTCGAACACGGGCTCCTTGTCCTCCTGCAGGTCGCGGTCGTAGGCCAGGGGCAGCGCCTTGACAGTGGTCAGCAGGGCGACCAGGTCGCCGATGACGCGCCCGGCCTTGCCGCGAACCAACTCGGCAGTGTCAGGGTTGCGCTTCTGGGGCATGATCGACGACCCCGTGGAGAACGCGTCTCCCACCCGGGCGACGCCGAACTCCGCGGTGGCCCACAGCACGATCTCCTCCCCCAGCCGCGACAGCGTGACCGCCAGGATCGCGCAGGCGGAGAGCACCTCCAGGGCGAAGTCGCGGGAGGCGACCGCGTCGATCGAGTTCTCGCACACCCGGGAGAAACCGAGCTCGCGGGCGTAGCGCTCGGGATCGAGTCCGAGCGTCTGGCCGGCCAACGCCCCCGACCCGAGCGTCGAGGCATCGAGCCGCTCGCGCGCGTCGCGCAGCCTGCCGGCATCGCGCTCCAGCATCCAGACATAGGCCAGCAGATGGTGCGAGAGCAGCACCGGCTGGCCCCGCTGCAGATGGGTGTAGCCCGGGGCGTGCCAGTCGAGGTGGGCCTCGGCCTGGGTCACGAAGGCCGACTGCAGCGCACCGACGCGCACCACCAGGTCGTCACAGGCCTCCCGGCACCACAGCCGCAGATCACTGGCGATCTGGTCGTTGCGGGACCGCCCCGCGCGCAGCTTGCCACCCAGCGCCCCGAGCTGCTCCACCAGCCAGCGCTCGATCGCCCCGTGCACGTCCTCGTCGGACGGCAGCCACGGGAAGGCATCCGCGGCGAACAACCCGGCGACCCGGTCGATGGCCGCGAGCAACGTGGCCAGCTCCGCGTCGTCGAGCACCCCGATGCGGGTGAGCTCACGGGCATGGGCCCGGGACCCGTCCAGATCCTGGCGCCACAGGTGCCGATCGACGTCGGTGGACACGCCCAGGGCCCAGGCCGCCTCATCGGGACCGGCCGTGAAGCGCCCACCCCACAGCCGGCCCCCGTCGAGGGCCGGCCGGTTCTCATCCTGCGGCGGTTGACTCACCTCTCCCCCACGGGTCGCGGTGCCGCCACGGTAGCCGTGTGCCGGACCGGATCCCTGCAGCACCGGAGCCGAGCGGCGCTGCGCCTACAGTCACGTCGTGCGAATGGAGTTGGGCCGCGTGGTCGAGTCCGACCGGTTCCAGGCGACGGCGCTGCCCGCGGCAGCGCTGCTCACCTACGTGGCCGTCGAGGTGCTGCGGGTGTGGCTGCCCACCGTGTGGATCCTGCCCGGTGGCCGGGGCGCCCCGCTGTGGTTCCCCGCGGGCCTGGCGCTGCTGGTCCTGACCGCCCCCCTGATCGTGCTGCTGCCGCTGTGGCGGGGCTGGTCACGTCCCGCCTGGAGCGTGGCGCTGCTGCTGACCGTGCTCGGACGCCTGGCCCTGTCCTGGCCGCTGGACGGAACGCTGCGGCTGGTGGTCGCGAGTGCGACCCTGGCCGGGGCCATCGGGGGACTCGCCATCCTCGCCGGGGGCAGGTCGCCCGCCGCGGGTCTGCTCGGCGTGCTGCTGGGGTTGACCGCCAACGTGCTCGTCCACCTCGGGCTGCGCACCCACGACGTGCTGTGGCGCAACGATCCGATCGCGTGGCTGTTGACCGGCGCCGTCGTGCTGGCCACGCTCAGTGTCGGTCTGCGCCTGCGTCGTGAGCTGCCTGCCGGTGACCCGGCCCCAGCCCCTGGCCCAGCCCCGGCCCCGGCCTCAGCCCCGGCCTCGGCCCCAGCCCCGGCCTCAGCCCCGGCGGCCTGGCCCTGGCTGATCACCGCTCCGGCGCTGCTGCTGGTCGGCGTGCTCAGCGCCGCCCCGGGGCGCACGGCCGTGGCGGTCGGCTGGAGCGTCGCGCTCACGACCGGGGTA
>SKJO01000014.1 GCA_007121975.1 Nitriliruptoraceae bacterium
CCAGCTCGTCAGCGACCAGGATCTTCACAGTGGTGCTCCATCGGTTCTCGGGGGTGTTGCCCCTGAGCCTACGACGCCCGCCACCGATCATCGGCCACACGCGGGGCGAACCCACGGGATCAGCCGGCGCCACCGTCGCTGGGGAGCACGTCGACCTCGCTCGGCAGCTGGTTGATCAGCGTCGGCGTCGCCCGGGCGACGTAGGCCAGCACCAGCGCCTCGGCGTCCTCGGGCCAGCCCTGTTCCCGCACCGCGGCGGCCATGTGGTCCGCCCACCTGCCCGCCGCCTCCGGCGTGACGGGGAAGGGTGCGTGCCGCATCCGCAGCCTGGGGTGGCCGCGTTGCTCACCGTAGACCTGTCCCCCACCCCAGTACTGCGTGAAGAACAACGCGAGGTGCCGCTTGCCAGGGGTCAGATCCTCGGGGTACATCGGCCGGAGCACCTCGTCGCGCTCGACGCGGGCGTAGAAGGCATCGACCAGAGCCTCGAAGGCCGGCGCACCACCCACGAGGTCGTGGACCTGTTGAGGTTCGAGGGGGGTCCGGGACATCACAAGGCCCGTTCGAAGTAGGCGACGTCGAGGTACCGGCCGAACTTGTACCCCACCTCGGTCAGGGTGCCGCACAGCTCGAAACCGTGCCGCTCGTGGAAGGCGACCGAGTCGTCGTTGGGCAGCGCCACGACCGCGTACGCGCGGTGGAACGACGCGTCCGCAGCCAGGTGCTCGAGCAACGCGGTGTACAGGGCGCTGCCCACCCCTCTGCCGGTGCCGTCCGGCGCGACGTAGACGCTGAGCTCGACCGAGCGGGCGTAGGCGGGCTTCGGGCGGAAGGGCTGGCTCTCCACGTACCCCGCCACCGCTCCCTCCACCTCGGCGACCAGCAGGTGGTAGCGGCCGCCGACCACGTGCTCGTCGAACCGGTCCTGCCACGCCCGCGGCGTGCGGACCTCGGTGTTGAAGGTGATGGTGGTGCGCAGGACGTAGTGGGTGTAGATGGCCGCCACCGCCGGCAGGTCGGCGGTGGTGGCGGCACGCACGAGCGGGGCATCCATGGCGCGGACCGTACCGGGGTGCCAGGACCCTTCAGGTCCTGAGCGTGGCGTCGAACCGCCTGATGGCGAACCGCAGGCCCGCAAGCCCCAGGCCCAGCAGCACGGCGACGTTGAGCAGCATCGTCCAGGCGAACACCCCGAGCATCAGCCCGCGGACCACCTCGACGCCATGGTAGAGCGGCGACAACAGGACGAGCCAGCGCACCGACTCCGGGTAGACCTCCAGCGGGTAGAAGGCGGCGGAGAACAGCAGCAGGGGCAGCAGCACCAACTGGACCAGGTCGAAGTCCTGCCAGGAGCGCATCACGCTGGTGGCCGCCAACCCGAGTCCGGCGAAGGTGAACCCGATCAGCATGGCCGCCGGCAGCGCCAGCACCGCCCAGGGCGAGGTCACCAGCCCCGCGACCCATGCGACCAGCAGGAACCCCACGGCGTACACGGTGCCGCGCACCAACGCCCAGGTGAGCTCGCCGACCGCCACGTCCCGAGGCGTGAGGGGGGTGGCCAGGATCGCGTCGTAGACCCGGCCCCACTTGAGCTTGGCGAAGACGTTGAAGGTGGACTCGTAGGCGCCGCCGTTCATCGCGGACACCGCCAGCAGTGCGGGAGCGACGAACACCCCGTAGGGCACGGGCTGTCCGTCGGGACCCGGGACCTCGCCGACCAGGGCGGCGACGCCGACGCCCATGGCGAACAGGTAGAAGACGGGCTCGAACAGCCCGGAGACGAAGATCATCCAGGCGCGACGGTTGGCCATGGCGTTGCGCTCGACCAGCCGGACCGCACGACCGAGCAGTGGCGGTGGCGTCAAGCGCAGATCCAGGCTCGCCCGCGCCGGGGTGTCGCGCGCGGTCATGGTCTCAGCCGCCGGTCGAAGGTGACCGTGCCGGCCACGACGCCGGCCACCAGGAGCGCGACCACGACCCCGAGGTGCACGGGCCAGGCCAACGCGGGAGACGTGCCCAGCGCCAGCGCCCGGGTCAGCTCCACCCCGTGCCACAGCGGCAGGGCCCGGGCGATCGCGCCAGCGGCCGGCGGCAGCTGCTCGACCGGGAAGAACGTGCCCGAGAACAGGAACAGCGGCACGACCACGAACCGGTTGAGGCCAGCGAGGAACTGGTCCCGGAGCAGCAGCACGACCCCGGCGCTCAAGGCGGCGCAGAACGCGACCCCGGTGAGCACCGCGGGCCCGAGCGCGAGCAGGCCACGGTGCAGCGGAACGGCGCCGAAGGCGGCGGCGACCACGACGAACACCACCCCGATGACGCTGATGCGGATCGCGGCCCACAGGAGGTTGCCGAGGTGGAGGTCACGCGGCCGGACGGGGCTGGCCACGGCCGTGTGGTAGGTCTTGACCCAGCGGGTGCCGGCCAGCACCGGGAAGGTCCCGTCAGCTGCCCCGGCCTGCATCGCGGAGGCCGCCAGCAGCCCGGGCGTGAGCCAGGCGAGGTAGCTGAGCTCCCCGAGCGCGCCCGTGCCCCGGTCGTCGACCAGCTGCCCGAGACCGAGCCCCATGGCGGTCAGGAACAACACCGGGGTCGCGATCGCGCCGATCGTGGTCCCCCGCCAGGTGTGCCGGTAGGCACGGGCGTGGCCCTCCAGCACCCGCAGCGGGATCGGGGTCGCCATCAGTCCACCAGGGCGCGCCCGGTCAGACGCAGGAACACGTCCTCGAGCGTCGCGCGACGGGTCAGGACCGCGGTGGGCTGCAGGCCGCGGGCGTGGACCTCACGCACCAGCGCGTCCCCGTCGTCGGCGTAGACCAGGATCCGGTCGGGCAACGCCTCGACGCGATGCCCGGTGCCCTCGAGCAGGGCCACCGACGCGGGTGCATCCGCCTCGGGGCCGAGCCGCAGCTCGACGACCTCCCGGGTGGCGTGGGCCGCGATCAACGCACTGGGCCCGCCCTCGGCGACGATGCGTCCGGCGTCCATCACGACCAGCCGGTCACAGAGCTGCTCGGCCTCATCCATGTAGTGGGTCGTGAGCAGCAGGGTGATGCCGCGTTGCTGGAGCTGGAACAGCCGATCCCACAGGACGTGGCGGGCCTGGGGATCGAGCCCGGTGGTCGGCTCGTCGAGCAGCATCACCTCAGGATCGTTGATCAGGGCACGGGCGATCACCACCCGGCGCTTCATCCCACCCGACAGGGGGTCGACCCGCTGCCGGCGTCGCTCGCTCAGCTGCACGAACTCCAGGAGCTCGTCGATCCGCTCGCGGATCACGGCCCGGGGCAGGTCGAAGTACCGCCCGTAGATCGCGAGGTTCTCCGCGACCGTCAGCTCCTGGTCCAGGGCGTCCTCCTGCGGCACGACGCCGAGCCGGGCGCGGATCTCGGCGCCGTGGGTCTCAGGGTCCATGCCGAGCACGCGCAGGTGCCCGTCGGTGACGGGCGAGGCGGCGCCGATCATCCGCATCGCGGAGGTCTTGCCCGCACCGTTGGGTCCGAGGAACCCGAACGCCTCGCCGCGTGCCA
Organism: Nitriliruptoraceae bacterium; assembly: GCA_007121975.1. Lineage (GTDB taxonomy): Bacteria > Actinomycetota > Nitriliruptoria > Nitriliruptorales > Nitriliruptoraceae > SKJO01. Next base: position 3,531 of record SKJO01000014.1, read on the forward strand.
CCTCGACGTCGATCCCGTCGACCGCGGTGAAGGTCCCGAACCGTTTGGTCAGCGCCCGGGCTTCGACGACCGGCGGCACCTCAGTACAGGCCAGCGGGGCGGAACCGCTGGTCGTGGGCTCGGATCGCGTACCTGTCGCTCATACCCGCAACGTAGTCCACGGCCGCCTGCAGGTCGCTCGAGCCCGGCAGGCGGTAGGCATCGGGGATCTCCTCGGGGTGGACCCGGTAGTGGCCGACCAGGTCCCGGATCACCCGGACCCCGCGCTCGGACTGGGCCCGTGCCTCCTCCCGCAGGTAGATGTGGTCGAACATCCAGGTCCTGAGCTCGTGCATCGCCGCCAGGTCATCGGTGCGCATGGTCACCTCGCCGGCCTCGATCGAGGCGTCGACGACCATGGTGAGCATCCGCTCGATCCAGGCGCGTCCGGGTGCACCGAACCGGTCGGTGAGGTGCTCCGGCAGCTCGCTCGCCTCCAGCACCCCGGCGCGCTGCGCGTCCTGGGCATCGTGGGCGAGGTAGGCGATGCGGTCCGCGAACCGGCACACCATGCCCTCGGCGGTGGCAGGTGGCGGGTCGTTGCGCCAGCTGGACTGCCGGATGCCCTCTCGCACCTCCGGGGTGAGGTTGAGGGGTTCGAGCACCTCGACGATCCGAACGCCGTGGATCGCGTGCTGCCAGCCGCCGTCGAGCAGCGGTGAGAGCGCGTCCTCGCCGGTGTGGCCGAAGGGGGCGTGCCCGATGTCGTGGCCGAGACAGATCGCCTCGGCCAGCGCCTCGTTCAGGGCCAGCGCGTTCGCGATCGAGCGGCCCACCTGGGCGACCTGCAGGGTGTGGGTCAGCCGGGTGACGAAGTGGTCGCCCTCGGGGTTGAGGAACACCTGGGTCTTGTGCTTGAGCCGACGGAAGGCCTTGCAGTGCAGGATGCGGTCCCGGTCCCGCTCGTAGGCGGTGCGGTAGGGGTCCTCGGGCTCGTCCACGTCCCGGGGACGGGCCCGACGGGACCGGGCCGCGATCGGGGACAGCAGCGCGTCCTCCTCTGCCTCGCGCACCTCGCGGGTTCGCCGGCGCACGGGGGACACGGGGGAGACGGGGGACACGGGGGCATCGCTCACCGGGGGGGCGCCCCCCACCGCGGCCGCCGGGTCGGACTGAGCCCACGGGTGGTCCGCTCGGCCAGCAGCCACGCCACCACCCAGATCAGTTCCGGCGGCAGGTCACCCGAGCGCACCCAGACGTCGTGCACCGGGCGGGTGAACAGCCGTTGGCGGGCCTCGACGACCGTGCGCTCCTGCGCGTCGCAGACGCACCATCGACGCCGCCACCAGCGGGCCACGGGCGCGACATCGAAGGCCTCGCCTGCCACCTCGATGTGGAAGCGTTCCCCGACGGGG
>SKJO01000091.1 GCA_007121975.1 Nitriliruptoraceae bacterium
CGGGCGTCCGGGTGGGGCACCGCTGGCCGGTGACGACGCGCGACGGCTGCGGGGCGTCGGGGCCCGCATCGTCGAGAACATGCAGACCTCGCTCGGTGTGCCAACCGCCACCTCGGTGCGCGACGTGCCCGCCAAGTTGCTCGAGGTCAACCGCCGGATCGCCAACAACTACCTGCGCCGCACGCGCGGTGGCAAGGTCTCGTTCACCCACCTGATCGCCTACGCGATGGTGCGTGCCGTCGAGACCGTGCCGGCGATGAAGCGGATCTACGTCGAGACCGCCGAGGGCCGACCCGCGGTCGTCGAACCCGAGCATCTGGGTCTGGGCCTGGCGGTCGACGTGGCCAACGACGACGGGACCCGGGCGCTGCTGGTGCCCGTGATCCCGGACGCTGACACCCTGGACTTCGCCGGCTTCCTCGCGGCCTACGAGGACCGGGTGCGTCGCATCCGGCTCGGCAAACTCTCCCCGGAGTTGTTCGCCGGCACCACCATCACCGTCACCAACCCGGGCACGATCGGTACGGTGCACTCGATCCCCCGGCTGATGTCGGGTCAGGCGGCGATCCTGGGCGTGGGCAGCATCGACTACCCGCCCGGCTACCAGGCGGCCGATCCCCGTACCATCGCCAAGCTCGGGATCTCCAAGGTCGTCACCCTGACCTCGACCTACGACCACCGGGTGATCCAGGGTGCGGAGTCCGGGCTGTACCTCGCCCGTGTCCACGCCCTGCTGCTCGGCGAGGACGGCTTCTACGACGAGGTGTTCCGCTCCCTCGGGCTGCCCTACGAGCCGGCCCGCTGGCGCGAGGACCACTCACATTTCGACGACGAGACCGACCTGCTCACCAAGCAGATGAAGGTCGACCACCTCGTCAACATGTACCGGGTGCGCGGCCACCTGATCGCCGACCTCGATCCGCTGCGTCTGACGCCGCCGGCGATGCATCCGGAGCTCGATCCGACCTACCACGGGCTGTCGATCTGGGACCTCGACCGCGAGTTCGTCACGGACCTCGGGGGCGCACCCGAGCGTCTCGCGCTGGGAGATCTGCTCAGCACCCTGCGCGACGCCTACTGCCGCACGATCGGCATCGAGTACGGCCACGTCCTCGAACCCGAGCAGAAGCAGTGGATCCGTGAGCGCGTCGAGGGGGTCAACGAGGAGGTCTCGGCCGCGGACCAGCGCTGGATCCTCGAACGGCTCAACGCCGCCGAGGCCTTCGAGTCCTTCCTGCACACCAAGTACGTCGGTCAGAAGCGCTTCGGGCTCGAGGGTGCCGAGTCGCTCATCCCCCTGCTCGACGCCCTGTGTGAGGCGGCGGCCGAGGATGCGGGCATCAGCGACATCGTCATGGGGATGGCCCACCGCGGTCGGCTCAACGTGCTGTCCAACATCCTGGGTAAGTCCCACGGACAGATCTTCGGCGAGTTCGAGGGGCACATCGATCCCGACACCGTGCAGGGCTCGGGCGACGTGAAGTACCACCTCGGAACCAACGGCACCTACCGCGCCCGCTCCGGTCACGAGGTCGCGCTGCACCTGCCGCCCAACCCCTCCCACCTCGAAGCGGTCAACCCGGTGGTCGAGGGCATCGCCCGTGCGATCCAGGACCGTATCGACCGCGATGCCGAGGGTCTGCGACCGGCGCTGCCGCTGCTGATGCACGGCGATGCCGCCTTCGCCGGTCAGGGGGTCGTGGTCGAGACCCTGAACCTGTCCCAGCTGCGCGGGTACCGCACCGGCGGCACCGTCCACGTGGTCATCAACAACCAGGTCGGCTTCACCACCGCCCCCGAGGAGTCGCGCTCCTCGTTCTACGCCACCGACGTGGCCAAGACCGTGCAGGCCCCGATCCTGCACGTCAACGGCGACGACCCCGAGGCGGTGGTGCGCGTGGCCCGGCTCGCCTTCGACTACCGCCAGACCTTCCATCGCGACATCGTCATCGACCTGATCTGCTACCGGCGCCACGGCCACAACGAGGCCGATGACCCGTCCTTCACCCAACCGCGGATGTACGGCATCATCGAACGCCGGCGTTCGGTGCGCAAGCTCTACACCGAGGCGCTGGTCCGCCGTGGCGACATCACCATCGACGATGCCGGCGAGTTGCTCGCCGACTACGAGTCCCGGCTCGAGCAGGCCTTCGCCGCCACCCGGCAGGGCGCGCCACCCGAGGAGCCGCGGGCGATCCGGCCCGAGGAGCCCCGGGGTCCCATCCCCGCGGTGCCCACCGGCGTGGCCGCCGACCGACTCGACCACATCGCCCGCGCCCAGTTCGAGGTGCCCGAGGGCTTCACCCGCCACCCGAAGCTCGAGCGCATCTTCACCAAGGCCCACGCCCGCTACCAGGCCGGCGAGGTCGACTGGGCGCTGGCCGAGACCCTGGCGTTCGGCTCGCTGCTGCTCGAGGGCTACGACGTCCGGGTTGCCGGGCAGGACTCGCGCCGCGGCACGTTCTCGCAGCGACACGCCGTCCAGGTCGACCACGACACCGGGACCGAGCACCTGCCGCTGGCCCACCTCGGTGCCGACCAGGGCCGCTGGTTCATCTACGACTCGCTGCTCAGCGAGTACGCGGCGCTTGGCTTCGAGTACGGCTACTCGGTCACCGCCAAGGACACGCTGGTGTGCTGGGAGGCGCAGTTCGGGGACTTCGTCAACGGCGCGCAGATCGTCATCGACCAGTTCATCGTCGCCGCCGAGGACAAGTGGGGGGAGACCTCCGGGCTGGTGCTGCTGCTGCCGCACGGCTTCGAGGGGCAGGGCCCCGAGCACTCCTCGGCCCGCATCGAGCGCTTCCTGATCCTGTCGGCGGAGAACAACCTGCAGGTGGTCAACGCGACCACCTCGGCGCAGTACTTCCACGTGCTGCGCCGCCAGCTGCACCGTGAGGGCCGCAAGCCGCTGGTCGTGTTCACCCCCAAGTCGCTGCTGCGATCGCCCAAGGCCGTGTGCGACCGGTCGGCGTTGATCGAGGGTGCGTTCCGCGAGACCCTCGACGACCCGGCCTTCGTGGGTGGCGAGCAGGACCCTGCGGCGGTGCGAAGCGTGGTGCTGTGCTCGGGCAAGGTCGCCTATGACGTCATGGTGGCGCGCGATGCCCGGGAGCTTGCGGTGCCCGTGATCCGCCTCGAGCAGCTGTACCCCTTCCCGCACGAGCAGCTCGGTGCGCTGTTGCGCCGCTACCCCAATGCGCGCGACGTGTGCTGGGTGCAGGAAGAACCCGAGAACATGGGCCCGTGGGGCTTCGTCGACGGGCGGCTGTGGAACCTGCTCGAGGAGCTCGGCGATGGCCGGGCGCTGCGGCACGCGTCGCGGGCAGCGTCGGCGTCGCCGGCTGCCGGCCAGTACGTGGTGCACGTGCAGGAACACGAGCAGTTGATGGACGACGCGCTCGGGCCGGTGGCCGGCTGAGCTACGGGCTTCGACGCGACGGCTGATCCGTGGGGTCGGCTGTGCTCCCACCGTTCGGGCTTTTCCCCAGGCTGCGCGGCGCTCGGACGGCTCATCGGTGCCGACGGCGGCACCATGTCGGCATGGTGAACCTGCCCGCCCCGGCCATCGAGCTCGCCGAGTCGCAACTCGGGGTCATCGCACGCAGCCAACTCCTGCGGTGGATGAGCGCCGGAGCGGTCGACGGACTCCGGACCCGCGGTCGCCTCGAAGTACTCGAGCGCGGGGTCTACCGCGTGGTCGGTGGTGCGCGTCTGCCTGACCAGCTGGTGCTGGCTGCCGCGCTGCGTGCCGGATCCGGGGCGATGGTCACGGGGCCCTATGTGCTCGGTGATCTGCGCGTCGACGGGTTCGGACCCGGCGATCCCTTCGAGATCCTGGTTCCTGACGGTCGCGAGCTGCACAACGTCGGGTTCGCTCACCGTCGGGTCGGGCTCTCCGACCGTGAGTTCCGCGCTCGAGGTGAGGTGCGACTGGCCAGCCCGGGGGACGCGCTCATCGATGCGGCGCTGCATCGCTCCACGGTCGGCGACCGAGCCCTACGCGTCGCCTACGACCACCTGCGGTGGCGCGGCCTGGCGTCGACGTCTGCACTGCGAGCACGGTTGGTGGCCCGAGGAGCGAGTGATCCGGCCGTTCAGGCGTTCGGGCAGCTGTTCGGCGATTCCGGGCTCATCTCCGAGAGCGAAGGCGAGCGGCTCCTCGCACCGGTCCTGACCAGGATCCGTCCGCAGCCAGTTCCGCAGGTCTGGGTGACGCCCAAGCGACGCGTCGACTGGTACCTGCGCGAGCTGCGCATCGGCTGGGAGTACCTCGGATCCATCGACCATGCGTCGGCGGACCGTCGCCGCCTCGACGGCTCCCGAGATGCAGAGCTCGGTGCGTTCGGCGTCCGGTTGCTCTACGTCACCGCCCGCGACCTCGACGATCCGCTCGCGCTGCTCGCGACCACCATGAGCGCACTCGTTGTGCGCGCGGAGGAACTCGGGGCTGCGGCGCCGGTCCTGCATCGGTGATCCTGCTGGCCAGGGGGTGGGGCGGGGGGACCGGGCGCGCTGGTATGGGGGCGCGGCGGGCGCGGTGCTGGCCCGGCTGCTGAACCTCCGGGGGTTCAGCAGCCGTCGCGCGTCGGGGGTTGGTGGGGGCGCGGGCGGCTGTGGCGGCCGGGTGGTTGTGGTGGCCGGGTGGTTGTGGTGGCCGTCGGGGCCAGGAGTTGGCTGCCGGGGTGGAAACACGCGCTGACGCGAGGTTTGGGCGGTGGTGCGAGGTGGTGGGGTCGGAAACTCGCGTGGGCGGGTGGTTGTGCCGCTGGCGTGAGGCTGCTGGGGCTGGTGGGACGTGTGTGGCTGGCGAGGTTCGCGACGTGGCCGTGGCGTGCCGTGCCGTGGCGCCGGTGAGGAACGTGTGGCTGTCGGTGCTGATGGTGCGCGCGCTGGGGCGGGGGAGTC
>SKJO01000163.1 GCA_007121975.1 Nitriliruptoraceae bacterium
CCGAGCCGACCCCCGACGCCGAGCCGACCCCCGACGCCGAGCCGACCCCCGACGCCGAGCCGGCGCCCGACCCCGCGCCCGACCCCGCGCCCGACGTCGTGGCGTTCGAGGACATCGACGACTCGGTCCACGCCGAGGCCATCGTCTGGGCGGCGTCGGCCGGCATCGTGCGGGGGATGGAGCCGGGCCGCTTCGCGCCCGACGAGCCACTCAGCCGGGGGCAGCTGGCCACGGTGCTCGCGGCCACCTTCGAGCTGCCGCCGGTGGACCCCGACCAGCCGCCCGCGCTGTATGCGGACGTGCGGCCCGACAACGTGCATGCCGAGGCGATCCTGGCGTTGGCGGCCGCCGGCGTCGTACAGGGCTTCGCCGACGACACCTACCGCCCCGCTGATCCGGTGTCCCGGCAGCAGATCGCGTCCCTTATCGCCCGCGCGCTGGGGCTGGCCTCGGACGTGCGCGGCACCTTCGAGGACGTGGCCGACGACAACGTGCACCGACCCGCGATCGAGGCGCTCGCGGAGCTGGGGATCACCACCGGGTGCGCCCCCAAACGGTTCTGTCCCGAGCAGCCGGTCCTGCGCGGCCAGGCGGCGTCGCTGCTGATGCGGGCGGTCCTCGACTGAGCGCCCGGTCCTCGTACCTCGGCCTCGCACACCCCCACCGGGCGGTGGCGCTGCTCGTCGTGCTCGCACTGCTCGTGGTCAGCACCCCGGTCGACGCCCGGGACACCGACGCGGTCCACGCTGAGGTCCGTCGAGCGCCCGAGCAGGTGCTGGTGCGGTGGGCGGACCACCTCGACGTCGACGAGCGCGCCGCCGTGCTGGCAGGCGTGCGCCGCGGCACGAGCGCACCGGAGCTCGTGCCCATCACGGCCCGGGTCGACGCGCTGCCGCTGCCCGGGGCGGGCGCCGGGGAACTGGCCCGCGTCGCCCGTGCGCTCGCGGCCGACCCGCGGGTCGAGTTCGCCGAGGTCGACCGCATCATCGAGGTGGAGGACCGCACCGCCCGCGTTGCTCGCCAGGCGGCGCCGCAGCTCGCGCCCCTACCCGACGATCCGCTGTTCGGGCTGCAGTGGGGGCTGCGCAACACCGGGCAGCGCTACGAGAGCGCGACCAGCACCGTGATCGGTGAACCCGGTATCGATGTGCGGGCGCTCGAGGCCTGGACCCTGACCCGCGGAGACCCCGGGATCCGGGTCGCGGTGATCGACACGGCGATCGACGCCGACCATCCCGATCTCGAGGGTGCGGTCGTCGAGCAGCGCAGCACCGTGGGGACCCCGGGGGAGGCGACCGATCCCGGGGTGCACGGGACGGCGGTGGCTGGGGTCATCGCCGCCCGAGGTCGCGACGGGTTCGGCATGATCGGGCTGGCACCCGAGGTCTCGATCGTGTCCGTGGTCGCGTTCGAGGAACTCGCAGCCCGGGCTTCGACGACCACGTTGGGCACGATCCTGGCCGCCTTCGAGGTGGCGAGCGTCCTCGAAGTGGACGTGATCAACGCCTCGTGGGTCACCTCGGATCCGAGCCCCCTGCTGCTCACGGCCGTCGCGGACGCCGGGGTGCCCGTGGTGGCTGCCTCCGGCAACGAGGGTGCGGTGCTCACCGCCGACACCGGACGGTTCCCGGCCGGGTTCACGCTGCCCAACCTCGTGGCGGTGACCGCGATCGATCCCAGCGGGCGGGTCCCGTCGTTCGCCAACGTCGGGGCCGAGGTGATCGACGTCGCCGCACCGGGGGTCTTCATCGCCACCCCCGGGCTCGGGTCGGGCCACGTCTGGGCGGAGGGCACCTCGTTCGCCGCACCGTTCGTGACCGCCGCGGTCGCGTTGGCCATCGAGGTGGCGCCGTATGCCAGCGTCGAGGACGTGGTCGATGCCGTGTCGTGGACCAGTCGGCCGCTGCCGAGCCTGCAGCGCACGACCCGCAGCGGCGGGGTGCTCGACGCCGCCGCGCTGGTCCGCGGTGTGCAGCGACCGGTGTGCCGTCCCGACCGGTTGTCGGCTCCGCAGTTCACGGACGTCGACGACGCCGCGGTGCACCGCGACGGGATCGCCTGCGTAGCCGGCAACGGGATCTCGGTCGGGCGGCAGGACGGCACCTTCGGGCCGGACGAGCCGGTGACCAGGGCGCAGCTGGCGACGTTCCTGGCCCGGTTGCTGGTACTGGCCGGCGTCGATCCCGACGACCCCGTGCTGCCGGTCGTCCCGGTGGACCCCGAGGTGCCGGAGACGCCGGACGCACCGGAGACGCCGGACGCACCGGAGACGCCGAGCACGCCGACCGCCCTCGGGCCTTCCGACGGGGGGTTCCCCGACGTGCCCGACGACAACGTGCACGCGCCGTCGATCGAGTTGCTCGCCCGGCTCGGGATCGTCGAGGGCGGCAGCGATGGCCTGTTCCGACCCGACGAGGTGGTGGCCCGCGGCCAAATGGCCTCGGTGCTGGTGCGCACTCACCTGGCGCTGACGGGTATCGAACGCGATCCGTCCCGGCGCTGGTTCGTCGACACCACCCTGAACGTCCATGCGGACGCGGCCGATGTGGCGCGAGACCTGGGTATCGTGCGGGGTGTGACCAGGTCCCAGTACCTCCCCGGTGCTCCGACCCGGCGCGGCCAGATGGCGAGCTTCCTCGCCCGGGCCATGGACGCGCTCGCTCGAGAGGGGGTGATCCTGGGGTGAACCACGGTGGTCGGCGACGCGCAACGGTCGCGGTGGTCGCCGCGCTGGCCGCTGCAGCCCTCGTCGCGCCCACGGCCACGTCGGCGTCGGCGACCACGGCGTTGCCGCCCGAACCTCACCCGACGGCGGTCCAGGGCGCTGGCTCACCGCTGATCACCGGTCTGGGCGACCCGGTGCAGGTCGACGACCCGCTGCGCTCGCTGCAGTGGCACCTCGAGCGCACCCGCGTCCCCGAGGCCTGGGCGCTGAGCCTGGGCTCCTCCCAGGTGACGATCGCCCTGATCGACACCGGCGTCGACCCGGCGCACCGCGACCTCGCAGAAGCGTTCTGGGCTGACCCGGTCACCGGCGCCGCCGGCTGGGACTACGTGCGTGGCGGTGCGGATCCGTTCGTCGGAGCCGACGAGGACTGGCACGGCACGGCGGTTGCCGGGATCGCGGTGGCCCGCGCGGACGACGGCTACGGGATCGCCGGGGTGGCGCCGGGGGTCCGGCTGATGGTGCGCCGGATCTACGCCTCCACCTCGACGTCCTCGTCACCGGGGATGACCGGCTATGCGGATGCGGCCGCCGCGGTGCGTGACGCCGCGGCCGACGGTGCGGACGTGATCCTCATCACCTGGGGGGGCACGGTGCCCGACGCCGAGTTGTTCGATGCGATCCGCACGGCCGGTGTGCCAGTGGTCGCCGCAGCCGGCAACGACGGTCAGGACCTGTCGGGCGACGCGCCGTCTCCGCGGCGCTACCCGGCCGCCTACCGGCTGCCGAACCTGGTGACGGTGGCTGCCTCGGACCTCGAGGGAGGCCTGCTCGACAACGGGCGTATGGCGTCCAACTACGGCGCGCGGCACGTGGATCTCGCCGCGCCCGGCGACGAGATCGTGTCGCTGCGGGCCCAGGGCGGCCACGCCTACTTCGAGGGCACGTCGTTCGCTGCTCCGCAGGTCGCGGGTGCGCTGGCGCTCGGCCGGTCGCTGGCTCCGGGTGCCACCGCCGCCGAACTCGTCGCCGAGTTGGTGCGCACCGCCCGGCGCACCGCAGCCCTGGAGGGCCTGGTGACCTCCGGTGGGGTGCTCGATGTGGCGGCGTTCCTGCGCAGCCTGGATCGGCCGGCCTGCACGCCGGAGCTGCCGCCGACCAGCTACCTCGATGTCGACCGCTCCTCGCCGCACGCGTTCAACATCGACTGCCTGACGTGGTACGGCGTCACACGGGGGGTCGGCGGCGAGCAGTTCGCACCCAAGCGGGGGATGACCCGGGGGGAGATGGCCAGCTTCCTCGCGCGCACCCTGCTCCTGGCCGGCTACGACGCCGACGGCATCGCTGACGCTGACGGCATCGCTGACGCTGACGGCGCCGCGGCGCCGACCTTCACCGACACGGCTGGTTCCGTGCACGCCCCGGCCATCGAGGTGGTGGCGGCCGCCGGGATCGCGCGTGGTCGTGACGACGGCACCTACGGGCCGGGTGAGTTGGTCAACCGCGCGCAGATGGCGTCGTTCGTGGTCCGCACGGTGGAGCTGCTCACCGAGCAGGGGTTCGTCGCCGAGCGGGACTGGTTCGACGACGTCAACGGCTCGGTGCACGAGACGAGCATCCTGGTGGCTCGGGATCTGGGCATCACCCAGGGCTCGGTGGAGCCGCGCCGCTTCGAGCCGGCCCGCACCATCACCCGGGACCAGACCGCATCGTTCGCGGCCCGGCTGCTCGACGCGCTCGGCCGGCAGGGCGTGGCCGTGGGCGCCGGGTCGTAGCGGGGTGGGTCGTAGCGAGCTGGGTCGCAGCTCCGGGTCGTCGCCGTCTCAGCCGTCCCGCTCCCGACGGGCGGCGAACCCCAGCGCGACCGGCGCGGTCACCGCCAGCCCGATCACCCGGTTCAGTCCGGTGGCAGCCACCCCGGCGGCAACGGGCAGGGCGACCAGCGGCGCCAGCGCACCCGACAGCGCTTCGGCCAGTCCGATCCCGGACGGGAACACCCCGGCAGCGGCCGACAACGGCGCGCTGATCCCGATCACGAGCGCCTGACCGAGGTCCAACTCCACCCCGAGGGCCACCAGCACCATGAGCAATCGTGCCCCGTGCAGCACGGTCACGCCCGCCTCCACGGTGAACAGCGCCAACGTGGTCCGCACCGCCCGCCCGGGGTGGGCCGCGCGGCGCACCAACTCGGCGGCCACCACAGCTCCCGCCGCCCCGATCGCGATCGCGG
>SKJO01000281.1 GCA_007121975.1 Nitriliruptoraceae bacterium
CGGTGTGGTGGGGCGCGGCGACCTCCAAGCTCAACCGCCACTTCCCGTCGGTGGTCGCGGTGATGGTGGCCAACAGCCCGCTGATGGCCAGCCGCCGGATCAAGGGCGCGATGTTCCGCGACGTCCCCGACGACCTGCGCCCGTCGCGCTGGGCCACGCTGCTGGCCCACGGGGGTACCGCCATCGAGTTCCTCGTGCCCGCCGTGCTGGTACTCAGCACGGGGGGCACGGTGACGCAGGTGGCGCTGGTGATCATGGTCGTCTTCCACCTGCACATCATCTCCACGTTCCCGATGGGGGTGCCCCTGGAGTGGAACGTGTTCGTGATCTACGCCGCGCTGGTCGTGTTCGGGGCCAACGCCGAGGTGGCGATCTGGGATCTGTCCTCGCCGCTGCTGATCGCGCTGCTGGTGCTCGGGGTCCTGCTCGGTCCGGTGCTGGGCAACCTGCGGCCCGACCTGGTCTCGTTCCTGCCCTCGATGCGCTACTACGCCGGCAACTGGCCGACCACGATGTGGCTGTTCAAGCCCGAGGCCTACGAGCGCCTCGACGCGACGATCACCAAGGCCGCCAAGGGCTCCGAGAAGCAGCTGCGGCTGTTCTACGACGAGGTCACGGCCGACACGCTGCTGTCCATCGGCCACGCCTGGCGCGCGATGCACATCAGCGGGCGGATCCTCACGGCGCTGATCCCGCGGGCGGTCGACGATGCCGAGGCGGTGGTGATCCGGGACGGGGAGTGGCTGGCCGGCTTCGTGATCGGCTACAACTTCGGCGACGGGCACTTCCACGGACCGCAGCTGCTCGAGGCCGTCAACCAGCGTCTCGAGCTCGCGCCCGGGGACCTGCGGGTCATCACCCTGGAGTCCCAGCCGGTGGGCAACCCGACCCAGGCGTGGACGATCCTGGACGCGGTCGACGGGGTGATCGACGAGGGGGTGGCCAAGGTCGACGACTTCATCGACGAGCAGCCGTGGCTGCCATCCGGTCACCACCTGCCGCTGGGCTCCACCCGTCACCCGGAGCGGCCGACCCCCGCCTGGCCGACGGCCGCCAGGGACCGCACGCGCTGAGCCCCGCCGGGCACGAGCACCTCGCCGAGCACGGACACGATCAGGTCCACCTCGTCGTCGGTGACCACCAGCGGCGGGGCGAGCCGGATGGTCGAGCCATGCGTGTCCTTGGCCAGTACGCCACGGGCGTACAGGGCCTCGCAGACCTCCCGGCCACCGCGCCCGCCGGCGACGTCGATGCCGGCCCACAGCCCCCGCACCCGCACCGCGTCGAGCGCACCTTCGGGCAGCGTCGCCAGGCCGTCGGCGAGCCGCGCACCCAACCGGGCCGCGCGCCGCTGCCAACTGCCCTCGGCCAGCATCCGCACCACCTCGACGCCCACGGCGCAGGCCAGGGGGTTGCCGCCGAAGGTGGAGCCGTGCGAGCCGGGGGTGAACACGTCCATGACCGCACGGTCGGCCACGATCGCCGACAGCGGCACGATCCCCCCGCCGAGCGCCTTGCCGAGGATGTAGACGTCGGGCACGACCTGCTCGTGGTCGCAGGCGAAGGTCCGGCCGGTGCGGGCCAGTCCGGACTGGATCTCGTCGGCGAGCAGCAGCACCCCGTTCGCGTCACAGCGTTCCCGCACGCCGGTGAGGTAGCCCGTCGGGGGGATCAGCACCCCGGCCTCCCCCTGGATCGGCTCGAGCAGCACCGCACAGGTCTGCGGACCGATCGCGGCCTCGAGGGCGTCGAGGTCGCCATAGGGCACGACGTCGAAGCCGGGGGTGAACGGTCCGTAGCCCGTCCGGGCGTCGGGGTCGGTGGAGAAGGACACGATGGTGGTGGTGCGGCCGTGGAAGTTGCCGGCCGCGACGATGATGCGTGCCTGGTCCTCGGGGATGCCGCGCACCAGGTGGCCGTGGCGTCGGGCGGCCTTGATCGCGGTCTCGACCGCCTCGGCGCCGGTGTTCATCGGCAGCACCGCGTCCTTGCCGCACAGCGCGGCGAGCTCGCGGGTGAACGCCGCGAAGCCGTCGTGGTGGAACGCACGGCTGGTCAGCGTCAGGCGGTCGAGCTGCGCCCGGGCGGCAGCGACCAGCCGGGGGTGGCGGTGCCCGAAGTTCAGCGCCGAGTAGCCGGCCAGGGCGTCGAGGTAGCGGCGGCCGTCGACGTCGGTGACCCAGGCGCCGTCGCCGTGGGCGAGCACCACCGGCAGCGGCGCGTAGTTGTGGGCGGTGTGGGCGTCGATGGCGGTCATGCGGCCTGCTCCTCGGAGTCGGAGGTGTCCAGGGTGTCGATGGTGTCGGTGGCGGCCGCACGCAGCTCCATCGTGCAGCACTTGGGCCCGCCACCGGCCTTGCGCAGCTCCGAGAGCTCCACCGGGATGGGGGTGAAGCCGCGTGCGGACAGCGCCTCGGCGAGGTCGGTGGCCTCGGCGGCGAGCACGACGTGCCGACCGTCGGAGACGGCGTTGAGTCCGAGTGCCGCCGCGTCGGCGGCGCTGGCCTCGATCGCGTCGGGGAACCGACGGCGAAGCTCCGCCTGGGCCGCCGGGGCGAACGCCGAGGGCAGCCACGCGATGGTCGTGTCGTCGAGCACCGCCAGGCAGGTGTCGAGGTGGTAGTAGCGGGGGTCGATGAGCTGCAGGCTGACGACCTCGCGCTCGAGCACCGCGGCGACCTCGTCGTGGGCTGCCGGGTCGGTACGGAAGCCGTGGCCGGCGAGCACGACCTCGCCGATGGCCAGCAGGTCGCCCTCGGCCTCCATCGCCCGCGCGGGACGGTGCACGTGGGTATCGACGTTGGCGGCGAGCCAGGCCAGGTAGGCGTCGGCCTCGGGCGCGCGCTCGGGGCCGTGGAAGCGGGCGCCAAGCGCCCGACCGTCGACCACCAGCCCGCCGTTGGCGGCGAAGACCATGTCGGGCAGTCCGGCGATCGGCTCGATGAGCTCCACGCGGTGGCCGAGCGCCCGGTAGGTGTCGTGCAGCGTGGTCCACTGCCGCATCGCGAGCTCGGCGTCGACCGGCACGGAGGGGTCCATCCACGGGTTGATGGCGTAGGTGACCGCGAAGTGGGTCGGAGGGCACATCAGGTAGCGCCGGGGCGTGGCCGTGCGGGGGCGGGCGGCGTCGAACACGAGGGAACCTCCATGAGCGGTAGGCGGGCCGGGGGAGGGACGACGGGCGTGGCGCCGGCGCGTCGAGGCGTGCTGGTCATCGAACAGGGCAACGCTATGGAGCGGTGTGGCGAATCGAAAGTGTGTCTTGCTGCGTATCGATGGCGGATCATTGCGTGAAACTGCTGGACAGCATCGATCCGTTGCGAGCGTCTCGGAGACGGGCCGTGGGCCCGGCATCGATCGGTGCGCCGCCGTGAGACGGCCGTGTGATGCGGTGGTGACATCCTGCGGCAACAACGTGGAGACGTGCCGATGCCCGGGATGCGTGCTGGTGTCGTTGCGGCGGTGATGGTGCTGGGTGCCTGTGGGTCGGCCGTCGAGCCGTCGGACCTCGCCACCGCCGAGGCGCCGGAAGCCTTGCAGCAGCAGGCGGCATCGCCGCTGGAGCCGCCGCCCGCCGACGCACGGGTCGTCGACACCGCCCGGGCCGCCAACCACCTCGGCTTCGCGGTGCATGCCGGTCTGCTCGTCGAGCACGAGGGCCTCAACGTCGTCATCTCCCCGTGGTCGCTGACCGCGCTGCTGGCGATCGTGGCCGCGGCCGCCGAGGGAGAGACCGCCGCTGAGCTCGAGACGCTGCTCGGCGACGCCGGGGGACAGCACGAGGGCCATGGCCGGCTGGCGGACTCGCTGCGCTCGGCCACGTCGGTGCAGCTGCGGCTGGCCAGCGGCCTGTGGGTGAACAGCGAGCTGGGCGCCGACGATGCGGAGCTGGCCGCCCTGGCCGAGCGGTTCGATGCGCAGCTCGTCTCGCTTCCGCTGGGGGAGGCCTCGGCCGCCACCGCCATCGACCAGTGGGTGACCGAGCAGACCGACGGGATGATCCGCGACCTCGCCGAACCGCTCGGGCTGCCCGACCCGCAGCTGCCCCTCGCGGTGGCGACCGCACTGGCGTTCGTCGGCGACTGGACGCAGGGCTTCGACGAGCAGGCCTCAGGCCCCGGAACCTTCACCCTCGATGACGGCGTCGACGTCGAGGTCCCGATGATGCGGCGCACCGACACACCGACGCTGTGGTTCGCGGACGCGGACCTCGAGGTGGTCCGCCTGGCCTACGGTGAGGACGAGCGCTTCGGCATGGAGGTGTTCCTGCCGGTGGGCGACCTTGCGCTCGAGGACCTCGTGGAGCAGTTGGACGCCGATCGTTGGGTCGACCTCGTGCAGCAGTTCCGGGCGACCGACGTCGAGGTGGTGCTGCCGTCCTTCTCGCTGCGCTCGAGCGTGGGGCTCACCGGCGTGCTCGAAGAGCTGGGCGTCGCGCGGGCCTTCGGTGCGCAGGCTGAGTTCGGTCCGATCGCCGACGCTCCCCTCGCGCTCACGGAGGTCGCGCAGGTGACCTTCGTCGAGGTGACCGAGCAGGGCACGCGGGCGGCCGCCGCGAGCGCCGGCTCGATCGGCGACGACGACTCCGCCGGTCCCCTGATCTTCGAGGTCGACCGTCCGTTCCTGTTCACCGTCAGTGACCGCGACACCGGGGCGGTGCTGCTGCTGGGCGCGATCCACGACCCGCGCGGCTGAGCCCTGGCGAGCACGTCCTGATCGGACCGCGGCGCGCGGCGCTAGGTTGCCGGGGACCCGAACCTACGCCGAAGGTGAGGATGCTTCGGTGCGTCTCGACGAGATCGACCGGCAGATCGTCGCGTGGCTGCAGAAGGACGCCCGGGCGAGCTTCCGCACGATCGGCAGCGAGGTGGGGCTCTCCGCGC
>SKJO01000467.1 GCA_007121975.1 Nitriliruptoraceae bacterium
GGATCATGTGCATGCGGCGGGGATCGCGGCGATCCTGGAGGCGGGGATCACCACGGGTCGGGTGGATGGGACGTTTGGTCCGGGTGAGGGGGTGACGCGGGGGCAGATGGCGACGTTCCTGGCCCGGGCCCTCGACCTGATCTGACGGGTTTTCCCCAGGCGCGCGCGTCGTGTGCGTGCGCCTGGGCGCCGGGCCTGGCACGGTCCCCCCATGGACCTCACCGACCTGACCCGTGACAACCTCGACCACCGGCTGCGCGTCGAGTTCGGCGTCGACGTGCTCGCCGGGCGCTGGCCCGCCACCCGCATGGTGGTCTTCGACCGCGGCCCAGCCGTGCTCGCGGTCATCGCGCGCCGGCGGCGCCCCGGCGAGGACTGGCTCGGTCCGATCATCGAGTTGGTCTACCTGGCCCGGGTGCTGCGTCCACGCGGGGTGGCGCTGGCGTTGCCGGACCGCTCGAGTGCTGCGCAGTCGGCCTTCTGCGACCTGGCTGCTCCGCTGGCCGATCTGTCCCCTGATCCGTCGAAGGACGCGGCAGCCGACGACGGGCAGCCGGAGACCGCACTTCGGGTGCTGCTCGCCGAGCGCTCGCTGCGGGGTGCCCGGGTCCTGCACCGTGAGCATCCGGTGCAGCGCACGGCCGAGGGCATGCCGGTGTGGAGCCCGGTGCAGTACCCCAGCCTCGGCACCTCGCCGCGGTACCTGATGCAGCTGTCGCTGCGCCGCCCGTCAGGCAGCCGTCCCCGGTCACTGGCGATGGTGGTCCGGCTGCTGGTCGAGGACGGGCACCGGGTGATCGCCCTGCCGTGGCTCGCGGACCGGCTGGCCGGCAGCGGGGTGCTCAGCGCGGCCCCGGGTTGAGCGCGGGGGGCGGGGCGAGCACGACCTCGTGGTGGTGGGCCTGTCCCACCTCGACGACCTGCTTGCCGAACGGACGCAGGGCCAGCCCCGCCAGCTTGAAATGCACCACCGTGAACGGCAGGCCGATGATCGTCAGCGCGAGCAGCAGTCCGAAGACGAGGTGCAGTCCGGCAAGCCACCAGCCGGCGATGACGAACCACAGCACGTTGCCCACCACCGAGCCGGTGCCGGCTCCGGGCTGGCGCACGATGACCCGTCCGAAGGGCCACAGCGTGTAGCCGGCCAGCCGGAAGCTGGCCGCACCGAAGGGGATGGTCACGATCAGCAGGAAGGCGAGCAGGCCGGCCACGACATACGCGATCGCCATCTCGATGCCGCTGAAGATCAGCCACAGCAGGTTGCCGAGCGTCCGCATCACCGCCCCGTTCCGGGTCTCCGGCCGCGCCGGCTGATGTGTCCGCGCGATGCCGCCGAGGACGCTACCGCACCGCCCGTCCGGGTCCGGGCACCGCGTACCCTGCCGGTTCCGGCCGTCGTCCCCGTCCCCGGCAGCCCATGTCCACCCGACGCATCAAGCTCGATCTGCACCCGATCTTCAACCGGGGATCGGCGATCGATGCGGCGCTGGCCGACGCCTTCGACGAGGCCGAGCGCCGCAAGGCCGCCGAGCTCGAGATCATCTGCGGCAAGGGCAGCGGCGCGCTGCGCAAGCGGGTGCTGCGCTACCTCGACCGCAGCGATGTGCGCCCGCGCTACCACCGGGTGACCAAGGACCGGGGCAACCACGGTCGGGTGATGGTCTCGTTCCGGTGGTCGCGCGGGCAGTGAGGCGTGCCACACCTTGCGCCCTCGGGCAGGCTCAGCGCTCGGCGGCCGCGAGCGCGAGCTGGTGCAGCATCGACTCGTCCGGGCCGGACATGCCCCAGAACGCGTGCTGGTTCCAGCGTGCGACCTGATCGCCGACCTCGGCGTTGCGCCCGACCACGGGGTCCCAGGTGCCCGCGGCCCGCACGAAGCTGCGGTCCTCGTGGGTGTAGACCATCACCCGGGTCTTGGCGTTGCCGAGGAAGTGGCCTTGGTGCGCGACGAGGTCGAAGGCGGCGTGCACCTCGGCGCCCACCGGGATCGGCGCGGGCTCCTCGGGCCGGGCCGCGAAGCCCAGCCGCAGCTGGGTGACCCAGCCGTCGCGGGCGTCCTCGTTGGCCTCGGTGACCAGGTTCTCCACGCTGACGTACGAGCGCACGAGGATCGGGGTGCGGGAGGCCGCGAACCCGATCGTCTCGATCTCGAAGGTCTGGCCGTCGAGCTCACGCCGTCGCAGCGGGGTGAGCCGGCCGAGCGAGCTGCCGTACTCGGGCCACTGGTCGACCTCGAGCAGGGCGGCCACGGTCGCGGCGGCATCCGATACCTCGACAGCCGGGTAGCTGTGCCAGATCTGCTGGTGCTCGGGCAGCTGCGGGGGGGTCAGCGGGCCGAGCGGGGTCTGGGCCAGACGGATCTCGGGGTCGTGGCGGCGCTTGTGCTCCACGGTCGGGAACACGATGCCCCAGCCGCGGCGCTCGGGATCCCGGGCGGCCTCGGCGAACCAGTCGCCGAACAGCTTGTTGCCGCCCGCGAGCAGCGCGTCGGTGTCCAGGGTGCCGGTGCGGCCGCCCGAGCCCCGCAGGCGGGCGGTCCCGAACGCGCGGTGGAAGCGCACCACGTCGGTGGCCTGCAGCCGACGGTGCTCGTGCTCGTTCCAGTAGGTGGCGATCACCGCGAAGGCCAGCCGCAGGTCGTTGACGTCGCGGTCCTCGACGTCCTTGGCGTAGTAGGCGGCGTTGAGCAGGTCGGTGACCCACAGCGCGGCGCTCGGCGCGGCGAGGGTCGATCCGGCCGCGCGGATCGTGGCGGCGGGCGCCACCGTCGCGTCGGACCGCCGCACGCGGTCGACCGCGACGGCGATCCCGGCGCCGGCAGCGGCGGCGAGGACGTGGGAGATGGCCATGGGGAGGTGGTCCTTGGTCGGGCCCCGGCGGGAGCGTGCGTGCAGACGTGTGTGCGCGAACTATGCCACTTGCGCGCTCCGGTGAACGGATCGAGCGGCGGTGTGCGCTGAGCGAACGGCCTGATGGGTGTCCGACGACGTCGATCCTGGGCAGACGCTGGCGTGGTCCACGTACGCTCGGGGCCGAGGTGGGAGCCCGGTGACGGGTGGGAGTCCCGCGGCCCCCGGCTCGGGGACGGCGTGGGCCGCTCGTGGAGAGGTCATGGATGCTCATCGCGGTACCGCGAGATCGGCTCCTGCGTACCGTTGCCGATGCGCCGTTAGCGGCGCTGGTCGGTCATGCGGGGGCCGGAAAGACGGTCGCACTGCATGCGGTGCTCGCTGATCACGACGGAGCGGTCGTGCACCGGTCAGCCGCCGAGCCTCACGCCGCCAGCCTGAACCGGGATCTCGGCGCGGTCCGCGGCGGGCTGCGGTCGACCACCCGCCGGGTGCTGCTCGCGATCGACGACCTCGAGCGCACGCCCGCCAGCTCGTCGGGCGGCTGATCCGCGATCCGGTCGACCTGCGCGAGGAGCTCGGGATCCTGCTCGATGCGGTGCCGGACGACGAGCTGCGCCGGTCGGTGATCGGGCTCGCCGGGCTCCCGGGGTTCGATGACGCGATGTGTCGCGAGCTGGGGCTGGTCGCCGGGGTCGACGGTGTCCGCGACCTCGGATTCCCCGTCGAGGAGGTCGGCACCGGATGGTGGGCGGTCGCCGAGCCGCTGCGTGTCCTGCTCGCGCCGGATGTACCCGCAGATCCTCGTGCAGTTGGCCGACGGCGAGCTCGTCGCCGGGCGGCTCGACGATCACCGCGACACCGTCGGGCAGGCCCGCAGCTTGATCGATCGGTACCCGCACGCCGCTGCCCCGGCCGCGAGGATGGAGGTGCTCGCGGCCGAACTGAGCCTGAGGGTCGATGCCCTCGATGGCTGCGAGTCGGACGTCGAGGTGGCGGCGCTGCTCGCCGAGCCGGTGTTGCCGCGCATCGCCCGTGCCCGGCTGCTCGGTGGCCTTGGCCGGGCGAGCGCGCAGGCGGGGACGGCCACGGCGTTGCGCCGCGGTGCCCGGTTGCTCGAGCGCAGCGCGCAGCTCTTCGCGCAGGTCGGCGCGGCGACGTGGGGCAACCTGCCCCTGGGTCGGTACCGGGTCGCCCTCGAGCAGCTCGACCGCGCCTTGCGTCTGACCCGTGGCAACCCACGGGCACGTCTCGCGGTGCTGCCCCACCGGGCGTTCGTGCTGATCGATCTGGGGCGGTATGCGCAGGCCGAGTCGGATCTGGCCGAGCTGCGGTGCAGCGCGTACGCCGAGGATCCGTTCGGGAACGAACGCTCGGCCGTGCGGTCACGTTGGGGGGCCGCCAGGATCACCTGCAGCGGGGCGATGCGGCGGCGACGTGGGCCGCCTGTCATGCGGTGGCGATGGCGGCCTTCGTGGTCGCGGCCCACCGGGGCGATGCTCGGCGCTCGATGGACTCGTTGCGGCGCCTCGAGGACCACGTCTCCGTGGAGCCCCGTGACCGCTGGCACCGGGTGCCGCCCACTCTGCCAGCGCCGCGGAGCTCACCCAGCGCGACGACGTGCGTGTGGACGTCGAGGAGTTCCTCGCGCTGACCGATCAGGCTCGCTCACCGATCGTCGGCCCGCAGCGTGCGGCGGCCGCGGCGATCGAGACCTACGCCGGGGCTGCCGTGCCTGAGCTCGGCGACCGATCCTGGGTCGTCGCTGCGCAGCGGCATCTCGAGCAGCGACTCCTCGCGATGCATGATCTGACGCCCAGCGACGAGTTGGCCAGGCTCGACGCCTACCTGCGTCGCAACGAGAGCTTCGGTGCCGACCCGCGGGCAGCCCGCACGGCGGAGCCTTGACCGATCGGTCCGACGTGGGAGGTGGCTACAGGCGGGCTCGACCTCGGGACCCCGTGATCGCGCCGACGATGAGCAGCACCACCGCGATGATGAGCACCCAGCGCAGGGCCTCGACGAACAGA
>SKJO01000462.1 GCA_007121975.1 Nitriliruptoraceae bacterium
CGCGGTGTGCCGGCTCAGGTTGAGACGTGGGCGGATCTCACTGCGCCGGCAGCGACCGGATTCGGGCTCAACGCGGAGATCCACTCGACTCTGGACTACCGCGTACCGCGGTTGTGGGCCCGGACGCTGGAGCGGTCTGGGTTCCGTGGACTGCGTCACGAACTGCGCGGCGACGTCGCGGGCACAGCCGCCGGGCGCGCGCTGTTCGGGCCGGCTGGGCTGGCGTCGCGCGCGCCTGTGGGCATGTCGACCAGGATGGGCGGGCTCGACCCTGCAGAAGTCGAGCGGTTGTTGGATGCACGGGGCGTGAAGGTCCTGCCCATCCCGACCGTGGTACCCACCTCTGCTCCGCCAGCATGAAGGATGCCCAGGTGGACCGGCCTGCCCGTTGATGTGCCAGCGTGCACCGCAGGCCGCCAGCCATTCGTTGCCGAAGCCGCACGCTTCGGTCAAGTGACCCGCATGGGAGCAACCGCCGTGATGCACCGGCGGGGACCGGTCGACCGAAGGATCGACCAGACCCGCAGACGAGACCTGCAGACGCAACGTACAGACAGGACAGGTGCCTCGAGGTGGATCAGCGAGCCGGCACGCAAGCATGGGGTGAGCGACGTGGACACCCTTCACGCGGTTCGCAACGCCATGCGCCGGGTCGAACTGGACGACGACCTGACGATGCTGATCGAAGCAGGGACCAACGGTGCACGGCGGGAGATCGCCGTCCTCGACATCGACGGTGATGATCCCGCGGCCATCCGCGCGATGCCGCCGAGACAGGGTCATGCCCATCAGGCGTGGTTCGCTTCGGTCTCGCGGGTCAGGGGGGTGTGGCGCTGCGCGCGGCCTTCGCCGGAGCAGCGCACGAGGGGGCGCTGACCCAGGCGAAGGTCCGTGTGACCCGCCCTGCTGTCGGCGGTGTGCGCGGGACCAACGAGCGACGTCGTCCTCGATGACGTGCTAGGCATCGCCCACCACCACCGAGATGGTTTCGGCCCCGCACCGTCCGCGGACCCGACGAACTGCGACGCACCCCATGGGAGGTCGACATGCCGCTCGACGCGCTGCCGACCACACGGTTCGCGCCGGCCCGCGGCGCGCGGCTGGCCTACCAGGTGTTCGGGTCGGGTGAGCACACCGTGGTCGCGATCCCCCCGACCGCCCAGAACATCGAGCTGTCCTGGGAGCAGCCGGCGGTGCGTGCGATGCTGGAACGCTTCGGGTCGTTCTGCCGCTATCTGCACTTCGACAAGCGCGGGACCGGGTGCTCGGACCGTAACGGCCGGATCGCCGATCTCGACGAGCGGGTTGATGATCTGCGGGCAGTCATGGACCACGCCGGCATCGAGCACGCCCACCTGTTCGGCAACTCCGAGGGTGGACCGATGTCGCTGCTGTTCGCCTCCACCTACCCGCACCGGGTCGACCGCCTGATCCTGTTCGGTACCGGTGCGACGCTCCTTCCGCCCGATCAGCCGGAGTCCGACCGCGACGCCTACCGGTCCGGCATCCCCGCGTACGCCGCCCGCTGGGGTACCGAGGACTCCCCCGTCGCCCGCGGCATGGCACCGACGCTGTCGGCCGGTGACCCGGACTTCCCGGCCTGGCACCAGCGCTACGAACGCTACGCCGCCAGCCAGGACTCGCTGATGGAGCTGCTCGAGCTGTCGATGGAAGCGGACGTGCGCGAGATTGCCCCCACGATCCACCACCCCACGCTGATCCTGCACCGGACCAGCGATCGCGTGATCCCGGTCGAGCGTGCCCGAGAGCTGGCGGCGCTGCTACCCAACGCGCGACTGATCGAGCAACCCGGCGAGGACCACTTCTCCTACTCCGGCGACGTGGACGGCTGGATGGACGAGTTCGAACGCTTCGTGACCGGAGCGGTGCACTCGCAGCCGATCGGCGCCGGGCGGCGCCCCACCGTGCGGATCACGACGCTGGGTCGGTTCGCGGTCGAGATCGACGGCGATCAGGTGCCGGTCGCCGACTGGGGCTCACGCCGCGCCCGCCAGCTGTGCAAGCGACTGGTCGCCGCCCGTGGGTGGCCCGTCACGCGCGACGAGCTGTTCGAGCTGCTGTGGCCGGACGAGACCGACCGACGTCGGCTGGGCGCGCGGCTCTCGGTGCAGCTGTCCGGGGTCCGCCGGGTCCTGCGTGGCGGCGTCATCGCGAACCGCGTCAGCGTCCGGCTCGACCTCGACGAGGTCGACACCGACCTCGAGGATCTGCTGCGCGCCGAGGACGATGCCGCCATCGTCGCGGCCTACGCGGGGGACTTCCTGCCCGAGGACCGCTACGAGTCGTGGACCGCCCCGGCACGCGCGCAGGCCCAGGCACGCTTCGTGCCGGCCGCCCGCCGGGAAGCGCAGCGGTTGCTCCAACACCAGGCCTACGCCGAGGTGGTCGCGATCGCCTCCCGGCTACGCGACATCGACCGCTACGACGAGGACGCCCACCGGCTGCTGTTCACGGCCCTGCACCGTGCCGGCGCCGTCCGGGAAGCCGAGCAGGCCAAAGCGGCGTACGACGCAGCCATGGCAGAGCTCATCGGCGACGAGCCGGCGACCGGGCAGCCCTGACGGTCGGGCAGCCCTGACGGTCGGAAGGTTCTCCGAAGGGTCGGCGCGATGCTGCGCGCCATGTCCACACCGATCACTGCCAGCCGAGCGCCCGAGGTCATCGCACCCGGCTCGGGTCACCACCTGCACTTCCTGAACCACCTCGCGACCGTCAAGGTCCGCGGCGGTGTCAGCGGGGTGTTCAGCGTCGTCGAGTTCGCCGCCCCGCGTGGGCTCGGCCCGCCGCTTCACCGTCACGACGATGAGGACGAACTCTTCGTCGTGCTCGATGGCCGGGTCGCCTTCCACAGCGGTGACGACATCATGCTCGCCGACGAGGGCAGCCTCGCCTACCTCCCCCACGGCATCCCACACACCTTCCAGGTGCACTCGGACACCGCCCGGTTCGTCTGTGTCACCGGCTCGCGCGCACAGGCGCCGAGGTTCGACCTGATGGTCACCGCGCTCGGGGTCGAGGTCGCGCAGGCATCGCTGCCGGAGCCCGGTCCGATCGATCCCGGACGCGTCGCCGAGGTCTGCGCCGCCCACGGCATCGAGGTACTCGGGCCACCGCCGGCGCCGCTCGAGTAGACCCCAGCGGGGCCCGCAGGATCGGAGCCGGGCACAGGGCGGCCGTCTGGATGGGTACCGGGCTGCGAGCGAACGGGATGCGGAGCTACCACGTGGTCGATGCGCAGCCCTCAACGCGGCGTTCCGCGTCCCCCCTGGGCGATCACGTGACGCTGCTCTGCTCGACCATCTCCTGCAGGCGCGTGACCAGCGCCCGGTCGCCGACGAACACCGGGGTGCGCTGGTGCAGGTCGTCGGGCTCGATGTCGAGCAGTCTGCGGCGGCCATCGGAGCCGAGCCCGCCAGCCTGCTCGGCGAGGTAGGCCAGCGGCGCGGCTTCGTACAGCAGGCGGAGCTTGCCCGCCGGCAGGCCGGTCTCGGCCGGATAGCCGAAGATCCCCCCATGCAGCAGGTTGCGGTGGAAGTCGGCGACCGCAGATCCGATGTAGCGCTGCGACAGCCGAGGCGTGTCGGGGCGGTTGAGCCACTGCACGAACGACCCGACACCCAGGTCCCACAGCGGCGACGACGCATGGTTGAAGCTGTAGTAGGCCGGCGTCTCCGGGAACCGCATGTCATCCCACGTGAGCAGGAACTCCCCGACCTCGGGATCCAACGTGAACGCGTGCACGCCATCGCCGGTGCTGTAGACCATCATGGTCGAGGTGCCGTACAGGATGTAGCCCGCAGCCACCAGATCACGGCCGGGACGAAGCCAGTCGCGGTCCTGCAGGTCCCCCGAAGCGTCGCCATCGCGCTCGAAGACCCCGAAGATCGTGCCGACGCTGACGTTGGAATCGATGTTCGAGGAGCCATCCAGCGGATCGTGCACCACGACGTAGCGGCCGCCATCGGCGATGATCGTGGGCTCCGGGCGTTCCTCGGACACGATCGCGCAGACCCGGCCACCGCGAGCGAGCATCGCGGTCATGAC
The DNA here is from genome assembly GCA_007121975.1 of Nitriliruptoraceae bacterium. Taxonomy (GTDB): domain Bacteria; phylum Actinomycetota; class Nitriliruptoria; order Nitriliruptorales; family Nitriliruptoraceae; genus SKJO01. The sequence goes on from SKJO01000462.1 coordinate 4,066, forward strand.
ATCGTCGGCATAGACGTCGAGCTGCTTCTGCTCCTCGCCCTGCGGGTTGATCTCGCCGCTGGCGCCGAGCATCTCGGTCAGTCCCGCCCGCCGGGTGCGGTTGGCGATGAGCTTGCCCGCGAGCGCGATGTCGTCGAGCAGCGACGTGAGCACGCCGGTGGCCTCTGCCGGCTGGCGCGCGAGCAGGAAGGTCTCGATGGTGACCAGCTCGGCGACCGCCCTCGCACCAACGGGTGGCGCGGGCGGATCCGGATCGAAAAGGGCCATGTCACGCCTCTCGCGGGCTGCGTCCACCCTAGCCAGACAGGCGTGCCGTGTCGGCGCCAGCGATGACACGAGCGTCACGCACCAGGCCCTGGTACCAACCTGAGGCCCGTGAGTGCCGGTGATCTGGGCGCGTTGGATTCGAGCGGGATCATGCCGAGACCGTGACGGGCTTGGTCCTGCCGGACCTACCGGCGCAGAGTGTCGGCACGCTGCGGATCGAGGAGACCAGGACCAGCCGAGGTCGACCGCATCGCGGTGGTCGACGGCTCCTGCCGTCCCCGGATGGACCGGGCAGCGAGATCCCCGATGGGCGTGACGGACCGACACCGATGCCTGTCATCCGCTGTCGCACGCAGCCCGGCGTCCTGCGCACGGATGCGCGACGGCCAGCTCAAGCGAGCCGAGGGAGCGCCCGGGGGCTTCGAAGCGACGGTCGGGCGTCTGTGGGCGGGCACGCCGACCGCGATGACCGGCTGACGAGCCCGACTGCGGCGCTCCGCCCCGCTGCGCGACGTCGC
>SKJO01000123.1 GCA_007121975.1 Nitriliruptoraceae bacterium
CCTGCGCTGGGCTCGGCGCCACCTCGCGCCATGGGTCGCGCGTCGGGTGCGCGGGGCGTCCAGTGGCGACCGCGTGACCCCGAAGCGCCCGGTTCCGACCCCGCTGGAGGGATGAGCCGGCGGGTGCTCGCAGCGGTGCGGCCTGGGTGCGGACGGGTGCGGTTCTGTTGTGGCCCGGGTGCCGCCTGGGCGCGGCTTGGGTGCCGCCTGGGCGCGGCTTGGGTGCCGCCCGGGTGCGGCTTGGGTGCCGCAGGGTGGGCTGATCGTGGCCGGCGGCTGCCGGTTGAGCATCAAACGCGCGGCTGCGTGCGACAGCACAGACCGTTGCCGGCTTCGGTGACCGAAACACTCGCCAGCGCGCGTTCCGCACCATTCGGCCCGCCGACAACGCCCGAAACACTCGCCAGCGCGAGTTCCCCACCACGCGACCCGCCGACCACCGGCCCACCACGCCCGAAACACTCGCCAGCGCGAGTTCCGCGCCACCCAGCCCCGACGCGCCACCCAGCCCCGACGCACCACCCAGCCCCAACGCGCCACCCGGTCACCGCACGGCACGGTCACACCCCCCACGTACGGTCGGGATCGACGACGACACGACGAAGGGGCACGGCATGGAAGCGCTGATCCGGTTCGAGTACGAGCTGCTGGCGGTCGAGACCGAGCACGACGTCCACGTGATGGTCGAGCTCGTGCTGCCCCCCGCACCCGAGGACGCCGAGCGCACCCCGCTGCGCCTCGCGCTGGCGCTGGACCGCTCGGGATCGATGCAGGGGGAGAAGCTCGACACCGTCAAGCGCTGCGCGCGCTTCCTCGTGGACCGCCTCGATGCCCGGGACCGGGTGGCACTGATCACCTACGACTCGCACGTCGACCTGCTGTCCAGCCTCAGCGCCCCCGACCCCGACCGGCTCGCGGGGCTGATCGATGACATCACCCCCCGCGGCATGACCAACCTGTCGGGCGGGTGGCTCAAGGCGCTGGAAGAACTCGACCGCGCCGACGACGGGATCCGGCGCGCCCTGCTGCTGACCGACGGGTTGGCCAACCAGGGCGTCGTGGATCCGGGGCAGCTCACGGCCATCGCCCGCAGCAGCGGCGAGCGCGGCGTGTCCACCACCACCGTCGGTGTCGGCAACGGCTTCGCCGAGGAGCTGCTCACCGACCTGTCCGACGCTGCCGGCGGACGCGGCTGGTACGCCGAGTCGGTGGAGGACATCCCCGGCATCTTCGCGGAGGAGTTCGACGACCTCGTGGCCATCGCCGCACAGAACGTCAGCATCGAGCTGCGACCCGGCCCAGAGGTGCAGTTGCTCGCCGTGCTCAACGACTACCCGTCGGTCGCCGTGGACGGCGGCGTGCAGGTGATGATCGGGGACGCGTTCGCCGACCAGCGGCTGCGCGTGGTGCTGCGGCTGCACGTGCCGAACCTTGCCGCGCTCGGCCTGCAGCAGATCGCCGAGGTGGTGCTGCGCTACGTGACCGTTGGGGAGGAGGTCGTCAGCCATCAGCAGACCCTTCCGGTCACCGTCAACGCGGTCAGCGCCGAGGACGCGGCGAGCGCATCGGGCGACCCGGACGTCAGCAACGAGATCGTGGTGCTGCTCGCCGCCCGCGCCACCGACGAGGCGCGCCGCCTGGCAGACCGGGGCGAGCACGCGCGGGCCGGGCAGGTGCTGTCGGAGGCTGCCGGGCAGCTGCGGGCGGCGGCACCGCGCTCGGAGAAGTCCGAGCAGCTGCTGGAGCAGGCACGGGACCTGCAGCGCACCGAGGCAGAGCTCCACGCCCATGCCTACGACGCTGCCGCGAGCAAGCGGCTGCACTACCGGGCCAACGAGATGAAGCGCAACCGACGACGTCGTAACGAGTGATCACGGCAGCGGGACCCGCCGATCGCAACCTGCAGCCGGCCCTCAGCAACGGCCCCCGGCAACAACCCCTCCCCGAGGCGTAAGGTGAGCGCATGGAGATCTTCCTCGGCCTGCTGGCGGTGGCGATCGTGCTGAGCCTGTTCGCCTCCCGGGGGCGCAGCACGGTCCGGGGGGAGGATCAGCCACCCCCGGGCCCGCCCCCTGCAGGATCCCGACCGGGGCCGGAGGTGACCCGCGACGCCGGGACGCGGGAGGGCGACGCCCTCGTCGATGGGCTGATCATCGGCCACTTCCTGACCCGCGACCACTACGAGCGGCGGCTGGCCGAGGCCGAGGAGCAGCTGCGCGATCAGCAGCGCGAGCTGGTACGCGGGGAGCTCTCCGAGGGCGACGGGTGGGAGAGGTCCGAGCCCCACGAGCTCGACGCGTTCGACGGACTCGCCGCCGCGGAGGGCCCCTGGGTCGAGGACCTAGGCGGGGACCTGGCAGGGGACCTGGACGGGGACGGGGCCGGCTTCGACGAGCTCGACCCGTGGGAGGCGAGGGCGGCCGGGTCCTGGGAGGTGGACGCGTTCGGCCTGGGCTCCGGGCTCGGGGACAGCGGGGCCTCGGGACACGACGGCGGCGTCGATGACGGGTTCGAGGGCGGGTTCGAGGACGGCTTCGACGACGAGTACTGACCTCCTTCGACTCCTGGCGTCGTCCACACGCTAGGCCGCTCGCGCCGCGACCGGTCGCAGGCCCCGGTTAGGGTGGGATGCGTGGTGGTCGACGGGTGCTGGGCCGTCGGCTCGCCGCCGGGCAGGGGCAGAGCGCCGCCACGAGCCCGCGATCGGAGGGAAGATGGTCAGGTTCGTGCACACCGCCGACTGGCAGCTCGGGATGCGGGGCCGCTTCCTCAGCGAGGAGGCCCGGGCCCGCTTCACCCAGGACCGGCTCGACGCCGTCGCGGCGGTGGGTCGGCTCGCCGACGAGCACGACGCGGCGTTCGTGGTCGTCGCCGGCGACGTCTTCGACGACAACCAGGTTGACCGGCGCACGGTGCTGCGGACCTGTGAGGTACTGCGCGGCTTCCCCGACATCCCGGTGCTGCTGCTCCCGGGCAACCACGATCCGCTCGATGCGGGCAGCGTGCTGGCCTCGGAGGCGTTCGCCGAGCATGCCCCTCCGCAGGTGCGGGTCGTGACCGGCACAGATCCCATCCACGTCGCCGACGACGTCGAGGTGGTGGGGGCGCCGTGGCCGGTGAAGCACCCGGTGCGCAACCCGGCGCTCGACCTGCTCGAGACCCTGCCGGCGACCGGGGGGATCCGGGTGCTGCTCGCCCACGGCGGGGTTCCCGAGGTCAGCGGCGACTTCGAGCAGGTCGGACTGCTGCCGACCGCCACGCTCGAGCAGGCGCTGCAGGCCGGACCCGTGCACTTCGTGGCACTCGGAGACCGGCACTCGGCCACCGCCGTGGGCGCTACCGGGCGGATCTGGTTCTCCGGGGCCCCCGAGCCCACGCGTCACACCGAGGAGAACCCGGCCAAGGCGCTGCTCGTCGAGGTCGATCGCGACACCGTCGAGGTCACCGAGCACCGGGTGGGCCGGTGGTCGTTCCGCCAGCAGGTGTTCGACGTGGCCGGCTCGGAGGACCTCGCCGAGGTTCAGCGGTGGCTGGAGGAGCCGGAGGACAAGCCCCGCACGATCGTGCGGATCGGCATCCGCGGCACCCTGAACCTGGCCGAGCACCGCCGCCTCGAGCAGGTCCTCGACGACGCCGAGCAGCGCCTGGGGGCGCTGCGCCGCTGGGAGCGGCACTGGGAGCTTCTGGCTGTTCCCGACGAGCACGACCTCGAGGCGATGGACGTCGGCGGCTTCGTGGCCGCCGCGGTGCAGGAGCTGCGCGAGGCCGCGGGGGCCGGGGGAGAGGACGGGGCACGGGCCGGCGACGCGCTGGCGCTGCTGCACCGCCTGGTGGTGCGCGCATGAGGCTGCTGCGACTGCACCTGCGCAACGTGCGCGGCATCGAGGAGCGCACCGTCGAGCTCACCCGACCCGACGGCTCGACCACCGGCGTGGTCGTGATCGAGGGCGACAACGAGGTCGGCAAGAGCACGCTTGGCGACGCCTTCGACGTGCTGCTGACCTACAAGGACTCCAGCCGGCACGCGCACGTGCGCAGCCTGCAGACCACCGGCGGGGGAGAGCCCCCCGAGATCGAGGCGGAGCTGCAGGTCGGCGACCAGCGCCTCGTCTACGCCAAGCGCTACCTCAAGCGCACCCGCACGACGCTGCGCATCGCCGGCGCCGGCGCCGACAGCCTCGACGGGGATGAGGCGCATGCCCGGGTGGAGACCCTGCTCGCGCAGGCCATCGACCTGCAGCTGTGGTCCTCGCTGCGGCTGCGCCAGGCCGAGGGGCTGGTGCAGGTCGGTCCCGGGAACTCTGCCGGGCTGGCGGGCGTGCTCGCCGATCACGGCGACGTCGGGGCCATCGGCGACCGCGAGCTCGCCGTCCTGGCCGGCGCACAGGAGGAACTCGAGCGCTACGCGACGCTCAAGACGGGTGCCGACAAGCCCCTGGTGCGTGACGCCCGGGCCGAGGTGGACCGCCTCGTTCAGGAGCTGGCCGAGCTCGACGCGCGCCGCGACGCGCTGCAGCACGACGTCGAGCGGGCCGACCGCCTCGCGCGTGAGCTGCCCGAGCTGCGCGAGCAGGCACACACCGCCCGCAGCGCCGCCGAGCGGCTCGAGGAGCAGCAGGCGGCGGTGGTCGCCCTCGAGCAGCAGCTCACCGCCCGGCGCCACGAGCAGCGCGAAGCGGAGCACGAGCTCGAGCGGCTCGATGGGCGTCGGCAGCGACGTGAGCAGCTGCGCGCCGAGCTCGCCGAGCTCGACCGGACCGCGACCACCGAGGCCGAGCAGGCCACCGAGGTCGAGGCCGAGCGGGACGCCGCGCTGCTGCGCCTCGACTCCG
>SKJO01000007.1 GCA_007121975.1 Nitriliruptoraceae bacterium
CACGAAGACCGGGCTCTGGAAGACGAACCCGATCCGACGTGCACGCAGCCGGCTGCGTGCACGCTCGTCGAGCCCAGCCGGATCGACCCCATCGATGAGCACCGTCCCGGCCGTCGGGGTCGACAACGCGCCGAGCATGGCCAGCAGGGTCGACTTCCCCGAGCCCGACGGGCCGACCACCGCGACCAACTCCCCGCGCTCGACGGCCAGCGACACCTCCTCGATGGCCGTGACCGCCAGCGCGCCGTGGCCGACGAGCTTGCCGACCCGGTCCGCGATCAGCACCGGCGCGCCTCCCGTTCCGCGCCCACCGGTCGCGTCCGGCTCCTGCTGCCTGTTCACCATGGTGCTCCCAACGCCTCGACGGGATCGGTGCTCAGCAGACGTCGCAGGCTCACCGCGCCACCGCTCCCGATGGCGACCGCGAGCAGTGCCGAGATGACGGCCACCGTGGATGGCCGCACCACGAGCGGGACCGTCGGGGGGACCGCGGCTGCCAACCCGGCCGCCAGCAACGCACCCGATCCGGACGCGAGCACCCACGTGACCGCGAGTCGCAACGCCAGGATCCCGGCCAGCACCGCAGGGGCCGCACCGACCGCTCGGAGTTCGGCGTTTCGGCGGCGATCCCGGTCGACCTGGAGCAGGGAGAGTCCGGCCGTCACGAGGACGACCACGCTGATCGCCAGGGCCACCAGACCCCCGAAGGTGACACGGATCGCGGCGATCCCCGGGACCGCAGCCAGCGCGTCGCGGTGCGCCACCACCTCGACCTCGAGGTCCTCCTCGGCCAACTCGGCGACGATGGCCGGAGCGACCTCCTGCGGATCACGACCGACCTGGACCTCCACGAGCCCGATGCCGACGATCGCTTCCGAGTACCCGCGCTCGGGGAAGGCACGCGCACCGGTTCGCGCCCAGACCTCGGGGGGCACCCAGACCGTCGGCTGCTGCAGGAACATCGCCTCGGCGATGACCCCCACCACCTCGACGTCGAGTGAGTCCCCGAGCGTGACGCGGTCGCCCACCTCGATGCCGGTGCGGTGCAGCGTCGCATCGATCGCCGCGAGGTTCGGCTCGCCATCGGTGGGGACGCGGCCCGCCAGAACCCGAACCGGCTCCGCCGGTGTCCTGGCGTTGAACCCGACCAACGTCGCCCGGACCTGCCGGTCCCCGTGGGTGACGGTGGTTGGCACGATCGACAGCACGCCGACCTCGTGGACCCCGTCCACGAAGCCCACCCCGATCGTGGCAGGTCGAGGAACTCGGCTTCGCAGGACCTGCTGGCGTGCCTCGGCGTTGAACACGACCAGATCGGCCTCGACGGCACGCAGCGCCCCGGTGCTGCGTCGCTCGAGCGTGTCCGCCAGCGAGCCGAGCACGATCGCGAGTGCCGCCAGCACCATCAGGGTCATCGCCGGTCGGATCAACCGGGCTGGGGTGCGCCGCAGCTCGAGCCAGACGAGGTGGGTTGCCAGCCTCACGCGGGAGCCCGCAGGGCGTCCGCTGGGTCGAGCCTGCGCAGCGTCCGCAGGCCGCGAGCGGCCGCGAGGGCTGCTGCGGCCCAGGTGGCGACGGCCACGCTCACCACGGTGTGCAGCTCGAGGGTGATCGGGATCTGCGGTGGGCTCAGCCGCTCCGCGAGGCCGATCGTCGCCGTCGAGATGAGGGCAGCCAGCACGACGAGCACCGCGACCCGGACCTGGTGCGCCCCGGCCAGAAGGCGTGGGCTGGCACCGATGGCCCGCAGCGTCGCCAGCACGCGCCGCTCCTGCTCGACCTGGAGCCGAGTGAAGGCGGCACTGACCGCTGCGACCGCCACCAGCGACACGAGCGTTGCCGTGGCGAAGCTGGACCTCAGCCCGTCGATACCGGGCAGCTCAGCGGCCAGCTGCGCCGGGGGTGCCGCCACCAGGGTTGGTTCGGTCCGGGCGATGGCCGCAGCGACCCGGTCCGGATCGGCGGTCGGTGCGAGCTCCACGGCGAAGGCGGTCGGTGCGACCTCGTTGCTGTCGGGATGCAGGGCATCGACGATCTCGACCCACCGCGCATAGGCAACCGTGATGGTCGGGATGCTCGCGAAGCGTCGACCGTCGGTCGTCCCGACGATCTGCAGGGTCGTGGGCGGGTCGACGAGCGCCAGCGTCTCACCCGGTACCGCACCCAGGTGACGGTCGGCACCGTCGACGATGGCTTGCTGCGGACCGATCGCCGCTGCCCCGTCGGCAACCGGCGGCGCCGCGGGGCTGTCCGGGTCGATGCCCCACAACGAAGCATCGACGAGCGCGCCGCCTGCGACCCGCACCCCGACCCGTACCTCACCGATGGGCGCAATCCTCTCGACCCCATCGATCGCCGCCACGCTCCCGAGCCGCGCCGGGTCCACCCGGCTCGCCGACAACGCGCCCTGCGCCCCCGCAGCCAGCACCCACAGATCGGCCTCGTTGGCTGCCAGGGCTCCGGACAGGCTCCGGACCTGTGCCTCGCCGACCACCCCGAACACGGCCACCAGAGAGATCAACGCGCTCACCATGCCGGCGACGCCCGCCGTCTGCCAGGGCGAGCGCCGGAGCTGTCCGACCGCCAGGGTCCGAACCGTGCCCACCAGCAGCCTCCCGGTCACGTCGCACGTCACGGTGCACCGGCCGAACCTGTGGCTCGGTGGCAGACACTCCCTGCGGGAACGGCCAAGCGCCGAGCCATGAGCAGACGCCGGTCGGGGAGGACGGGGTCTCACCGCCGGTCATTGACCGGGGAGCGGGTCGACGTCGCAGCGGGGCATCGTCCCCACGTGGGCCAAGGAGGACTTGAACCTCCGACCTCACCCTTATCAGGGGTGCGCTCTAACCAAGCTGAGCTATTGGCCCGGGTCCTGCATGCGGCCCGGGGGCCGCAGTCGGGCAGCGTAGCGATCCCCGGATCAACCGTCGAACCGGCCCCGCTGCTCCGGCGGTGATCACCGGGCCCGGGTGCCTCCGCCGGGCTTCGGATCACGCGGGGTCTGGCGGGGTTGACGGCTCGACGAACCGCCGGCGCTCGACGGCGTCGGCTTGCGCGAGGAGATCGGTCCGAGCACGTGCGCCGCGGTGCTCTCGTTGGTGGTGTCTCGGCGTCGCTGTCCCCCCGAGGAGGCCGAAGGCGACGATCCGGTCACGGTGCGCGCGGGCGTCTCGCCCCGCGCCGCGGAGCCGGGGGTGTCGTCGATCATCGTGAACGCCAACCCGCCGGTGAGGTCGGCGATGAGGTTGTGGAGGAACGCGAGGAAGACGAGCACCGCGGTCTGCACCACGACCCACAGCAGCCCGAGCAGCACCAGCACCCGGAACGCTGGTCCGGGCTCGACCCCGCAGTTGGTGAACCCGACGTCCGCCGCGATCCCGCACACCTGATCGACGATGTTGAGCCGATCGATGACGAACCAGATGACCCCGGCGATGAGCAGGCCGATGGCCAGGAACGCCACGTTGAGGATGGCACCGAACTTCAGCACCGACCAGGGGTCGATGCGCTTGAGGGTCAAGCGGCGGCGGACCACGGAGCGCTCCTGAGGGGACCGCAGCAGACTACCGACTGCGCCCGCCGCCAGCCCGGTCTCACCGCGCCGCGCCCTGCTGCGAGCCCTGCAGGCGCACGCCCGGTTCGTACAGGAAACACACCACCTCGCGGTCGCCCTGCCCCCAGGACTCGGCGGTCGGGTACAGCGCGTCGAGGAAGATCTCGGACTCGAAGTACTCGATGCCCACGTAGGGCTCGAAGCGCGACAGGCAGCCGTCGAACGCTCCGGAGGCCGCCTCGTCCGCTCCGGGGAAGTCCCCTTCGGGCAGGTCGAACAGCGCGTAGACCTCGGCGTCGAACGAGTCGTCACAGTCGACGATCTCGACGTTCTGTACCTCGTCGCCGGTCGGCTGGTTGAAGCACTGCCCGACCTCCAGCGAGAACACGTTGCCCTCCGAGGAGCAGGCCACCACCAGCAGCGCGCAGGCGGCCAGCAGCAGGGAGCGGACACCCATGACGGTCCCTTCCGACGGATCACGGCGGGGACGGAGGTGTCCCTACCCGTGGCCTGACCCTAGTCGGCGCCCGGCGTGGGAAGGACCGCATCTTGGTCGGATGTCTCCGGCAGGTCGTCCTCGTCCTCGATGACCATCGCCACGCCGACGACCCGGGTCCCGACCCCGGCGCGCATCAGCGACACCCCCTGGGTGGCGCGCTTGCGCGGGACGACATCGGCCAGGTCCATGCGGATCACCACCCCCGCATCGGTCACGAGCAGGATCTCGACCTCGTAGGGGACCGCCAGCGCACCAGCGAGCGCACCACGCCGCTCGGTGAGCTTGGCGGTGATCACCCCCTGACCGCCGCGCTTCTGGGTCGGGTACTCGACCAGGGGGGTGCGCTTGCCGAAGCCCTGCTCGGTGACCACCAGCAGGTAGTCGTCGTCGCGCACCGGGGCCATGGCCAGCAGCTCGTCGTCGTCATCGATGCGCATCCCACGCACACCGGCCGCCGTGCGCCCCATGGCCCGTGCATCGGTCTCGCAGAAACGGATCGCGCGACCCGAGCGGGACACCAGCACCAGGTCCTCGTTTCCGCCGGTGACCCGCACCCCGATCAACTCGTCGTCGTCACGCAGGTCGATGGCGATGAGCACCGAGCGCGGCGAGTCGAAGGCGTCGAGCCGGGTGCGCTTGACGGTCCCCCGTCGGGTGGCGAAGACCAGGAAGCGTTGGTCGTCGAAGGCCTGGAGCGCGAGCACCGCGGCAACGGTCTCGTCGGGCTCGAGCGCGAGCCCCGGGACGTTGGCGACGTAGACCCCGCGCGCGGAGCGGGACTTCTCGGGCACCTGGTAGGCCTTGATGCGATAGACGCGGCCCTGGTTGGTGAAGAACAGCAGGTGGTCGTGCGTGGAGCAGGTCAGCAGCACCGAGATGATGTCGTCCTCCTTCATCTCGGCACCACGCACCCCCCGTCCCCCCCGCTTCTGGGTCCGGAAGGCGTCGATCGGCGTGCGCTTGACGTAGCCGGCCCGGGTCAAGGTGACGGCGATGTCACCGACCGGGATGAGGTCCTCGACGGTCATCGCGCCATCGTCGGTCACCACCCGCGAGCGTCGCTCGTCGGCGAACCGCTCGCGCACGTCGGTGAGCTCGTCCTTGATGATCGTGCGCACCCGGCCGGGGTCGGCCAGGATCGCCTCGAGCTCGGCGATGAGCGCGAGCAGTTCGTCGTACTCGTCCTGGATGCGCTGACGTTCGAGCTGTGCGAGCCGGCGCAGCTGCATGTCGAGGATCGCCTGCGCCTGGATCTCGGAGAGCTGGAACCGGGCCATCAGCTCGCCCTTGGCCGCGTCCGCCGAGGCGCTGGCCCGGATCAGGGCGATGATCTGGTCGATGTGATCCAGAGCGATCAGCAGGCCCTCGAGCACGTGCGCCCGGTCGCGGGCCTTGCGCAGCCGGTAGCTGGTGCGTCGGGTGATGACCTCGACCTGGTGGGCGATGTAGTGCCCGAGCGCCTGGTCGAGGGTGAGCGTGCGCGGGATCCCGTCGACCAGCGCCAGCAGGTTGACGCCGAAGGTGTCCTGCAGCTGGGTGTGCTTGTAGAGCTGGTTGAGCACGACCTGGGCGTTGGCATCCCGCTTGAGATCGATCACGACCCGCATGCCCTCGCGGGACGACTCGTCGCGCAGGTCGGCGATACCGGTGAGGACCTTGGTGTTGACCAGCTGGGCGATCTTCTGCAGCAGGTTGGCCTTGTTGACCATGTAGGGGATCTCGGTGACCACGATCCGCTCACGGTCCCGACCCGCCTCGGGCTCCTCGATCGTGCACACCGCCCGTACCCGGATCGATCCCCGGCCGGTGGTGTAGGCGTCGTAGGCGCCCTGGCTGCCCAGGATCAGCCCCCCGGTGGGGAAGTCGGGGGCGGGTACGTAGCGCATCAGATCGACCGGGCCGAGCGTCGGGTCGTCGATCAGCGCGATGGTGGCGTCGATCAACTCGCCGAGGTTGTGCGGCGGGATGTTGGTCGCCATCCCCACCGCGATGCCGGTGGCGCCGTTGGCCAGCAGGTTGGGGAACCGGGCCGGCAGCACCACCGGCTCGCGCTCGTAGCCGTCGTAGTTGTCGACGAGGTCGACGGTCTCCTCGTCGATGTCGCGCAGCAGCTCCATCGCGAGCTTCGACAGCCGCGACTCGGTGTAACGCATGGCGGCGGGCGGGTCACCGTCCACCGAGCCGAAGTTGCCGTGCCCGTCGATGAGCTCGTAGCGGATGGAGAAGTCCTGGCCCATGCGTACCAGGGCGTCATAGATCGCCGAGTCGCCGTGCGGGTGGTACTTCTTCATCACGTCACCGACCGCGGACGCACACTTGCGGTAGGGACGGTCGGGGCGCAGCCCGGTCTCGTCCATCGAGTACAGGATGCGGCGGTGCACCGGCTTGAGCCCGTCACGCACGTCGGGCAGCGCCCGGCCGACGATCACGCTCATGGCGTAGTCGAGGTACGAGGCGCGCATCTCGTCCTCGATCACCACCGGCTCGACCCGGGCGGCGAGCACCCCCCCGGTCTCGTCGATGGGGGTGCCCTGCTCGTCGCGCACGACGGGGTCGCCGGGTGTCGCCTCCGGGCTGCCGGGGATCGGCTGCTCGTCGGGATCGGGGAGGTCGTCAGCCACCAGGGCTCCTTGGGGGTGCGGCGATCAGCGCGGTGCGCGACCGTCGAGGTCGTCGGGCGTGTCGTCGGGCTCGTCGTCAGGTGGCGCTTCGGGCATCGGGTGGAAGCTGTCCGCGCGACGCGACACGCCCCACAGCAGCGCTCCGGACAGCACGCCCGCCACGACGCCACCGGTCACCCAACCGCCGGTCCCGAAGCCGAGGAACCACCCGATCCCCGCCACCGAGGCGAAGCCGATGGCCACGGCGAGCAGGACGGCGCGCAGCGTGCGGTCCATCGGCGATCACTCCCGGTCGTCGGCGTGCTGCCGGTAGCGTCGCAGCGCCACCAGTCCCAGCACGATCAGACCCGGTACGGCCGCGGCGAACACCAGCAGGGCGAGCTCGGCCCCGGCACGGGGTGCCGCCGTGACGAGCTCCGGGGCCACCGCCACCATCGCCAGGACGAGCAGGCCAAGCCCCCCGACCAGCCACAGCAGGGCACGTCGCGCCGAGCCGGACTGATCCGCACCCGCCGTCGCCATGCTGCACTGACGGGGGCGCAGCGCGAACGCTGCGGCCAGCCCGACGCCGAACAGCAGGCCCAGCGGCCATGCACCGGTTGCCACGCCCAAGGCGGAACCGGCCACCAGTCCGACCCCGAGCCCGGCAGCGGGCAGGGAACCTGGCACGCGGGAAGCTCGTGGCCGCATCACACGTCCAGGGTCGCGTACTTGGCATTGGTCTGGATGAAGTCCCGACGCGAGGCGACGTCGTCACCCATCAGGATCGAGAACATCTCGTCGGCGGCAGCCGCGTCGTCCATCGTGACCAGCTTCAGGGTGCGGTTGGCCGGATCCATGGTGGTCTGCCACAGCTGGTCGGGGTCCATCTCGCCCAGACCCTTGAACCGCTGGACCTCGATCTTGCGGTCCGGACCGACATCCTCACGGATCGCGGTGATGATCACGTCGCGCTCCGCGTCGCTGAACGCATAGGTGCGCTCCTTCTTGCGCGTCGGATGGAAGACGAGGAACAGCGGCGGCTGGGCGAGGTACACGTAGCCGGCTTCGATCAGCGGCTTCATGTGGCGGAAGAGGAAGGTGAGCAGCAGCGTGCGGATGTGGGCACCGTCGACGTCCGCATCGGCCATCAGCACCAGCTTGTGGTACCGGGCCTTGGCGACGTCGAAGTCATCGGCGAACCCGGTGCCCATGGCGGTGATCAGCGCCTGCACCTCGGTGTTGGCCAGCACCTTGGGCAGCCGGGCCTTCTCGACGTTGATGATCTTGCCGCGGATGGGCAGGATCGCCTGGGTACGGCGGTCGCGGGCCATCTTGGCCGATCCGCCGGCGGAGTCGCCCTCGACGATGTACAGCTCGGACTCGGCCGGATCGCGGCTCTGGCAGTCAGCGAGCTTGCCGGGCAGCGAGGTCGATTCGAGCAGGGACTTCCGGCGGGTGAGGTCGCGGGCCTTGCGTGCGGCGATCCGCGCCTGGGCCTCGCCCTCGGCCTTCTGCACGATCAGCTTGCCCTCGGCGGGGTGCTCCTCGAGCCACTCGGCGACCCGGGCGTAGGTCGTGGTCTGGACGAACGACTTCACCTCGGTGTTGCCGAGCTTGGTCTTGGTCTGGCCCTCGAACTGCGGATCACCGACCTTCACCGACACGATCGCCACCAGTCCACTGCGCAGGTCGTCGCCGGTCAGGCTGTCGACCTCCTTGGAGCGCAGCAGGTTCTTGTCCTTGGCCCAACGGTTGATCACCGAGGTGATCGCGGTGCGGAACCCCTCCTCGTGGGTGCCGCCCTCATGGGTGTTGATGGTGTTGGCGAACGACAGGATCGCGTCGTTGTAGTCGTTGATCCACTGCAGCGCGACCTCGACCGACTGGGCGCCGGCGCTGCCCACCTCCTCGGCTTCGAAGTGGATCGGCGGGTGCAGTCCGTCCTTGGCCTTGGTGGTGCGGATGTGATCGACGAAGTCGCGCAGCCCGCCTGGCGCGTGGAACTCGCGCACGCGTGGGCCGTCGTGCTCGGCATCCTCGTCGGGACGCTCGTCGATCAGGACGATCCGCAGCCCCGCGGTCAGGAACGCCGTGTCGCGCAGGCGGCGGGCGATGGTGTGTGCCGAGAAATCCACGCCCTCCACGAAGATCTCGGGATCCGGCCAGAAGGAGATCGTGGTCCCGGTCCCCGCTCCGGGCTCGGCGTCGCCGAGGCGTTCGACCGGGGCGTCGGGCACGCCCCGCTGGAAGGTCTGGCGGTAGCGCCCACCGTCGCGGCGCACCTCGGCGACCAGACGCTCGGACAGGGCGTTGACCACCGACACCCCCACGCCGTGCAGACCACCGGAGACCGCGTAGGCCTGCGAGTCGAACTTGCCCCCGGCGTGCAGGACGGTGAGCACCACCTCGAGCGCGGAGCGCCCCTCCTTCTCGTGGCGGTCCACGGGGATCCCCGAACCGTCATCGGCGATGCTCACGCCACCATCGGCACGCAGCGTCACCTCGATGCGCGAGCAGCGGCCGGCGAGCGCCTCGTCAACGGAGTTGTCCACGACCTCCCACACCAGGTGGTGCAGGCCCCGCGAGCCGGTGGTCCCGATGTACATGCCCGGTCGGCGACGCACCGCCTCGAGGCCCTCGAGCACCGTGATGTTCTTGGCGCTGTAGCGCATGTCGACGCCGACCGGGGCAGCGGTCGACTCGTCAGGGACAGCAGCCACGAGGGGCACCTCTTCTGGGCGGGCAGGACGATACGGGGGGTGCGGTGGGAGGGGCGGCATCGGCCGCGACAGGGCCGCCTGCCCGGTGCTCGGGGAGCGCCCCCACCTGTGCAGGCTAGCAGGACCACCGGTCGCCGCCATGGGCCCCGAAACGTCCTGTGGACGGTGCACCCCCGCGTTGGCCACCGCCACCTTCGGCACCAGTGGCGGGCGAGGCAGCGCCGCTCAGCGCGACGGGCGGCTCACGCTCAACCGCTGGCGAGCAGGGTCGCGATCTGGGTGACGACGTCCATCGACTGCCGACCCGAGGCGCGGACCTGCACGATGCCCTCGGCGTCGATCCCGACCCAGTAGGGGGTACCGGTGAGCCCGAAGGCCCGGGCGACGCTGCCATCGGCGTCGTCGGTGATCACCGGACCCGGGTAGCCGACCCGCGAGAACCAGGCGTCCGGCGGCCAGTTGGTGTCGTCGGGACGGTGCAGGGTCGACACCGCGATCACCTCGACATCGCCATCGGGTCCCCCTTCGTTGAGCCAGGCTGCGACCTCGGGCAGCTCGTCGCGGCAGAAGGAGCACCACGAGGCCATGAACACGACCAGCTGCGGGGAGCCCGTGCCCCCGATCGAGACCGGGTTGCCGGCAAAATCGGCACCCTCGATGCGTGGAGCCGGCTGCCCGACCGCCGGATCGTCGCCCGGATCGGTGTCCCCGGCGGGAGGCAGGGCCTCACCGGTGATGGTCGGGGAACCCGCCACCTCGGCCAGCGACCGGTCACGCACCTCGCGTTCGACGGCGCGATCCTCGGCATCGCCCGCCGCGGACCAGGCGATCAGGCCGACCACGAGCAGGACGACCAGACCGATCCCGCCCCCGATCAGCAGGGTGCGCCGGTCGGTACCGGCCTTGGTGCTCGATGACATCGCAGACCTCCTGGTGCAGTGGGGGCTCGGTGAGGGATCAGTTGAGGTTCGTAGGGTGACAACGCACGGTCGGGTCAGGCGCTGGTCGGCTGCGAACGCGCCGCCAGGCTCAGGCTGATGATGGCCAGGAAGCCCGCCAACGCCATGCCGGGGATGGTCACGAAGCCGAACTCCTGGACCCACAGCACGTCACACGGGGCCGAGATATCACAGGAACCCCCGAGCGCCGCCAGACGTTCCACGCCGAGGTGGTAGACCGCGATGACCGCACCCACGCCGGCCAGAGGCACGGACGTGCGCCACACCTGCCGATCACCACGCACCGCGGCCACCCCGAGCACGACCACCAGGGGATACATCGCGATGCGCTGGTACCAGCACAGCACGCAGGGCGGGTAGCCGGCGATCTCAGAGAGGTACAGCGAGCCGAGCGTCGCCGTGGTCGCGATCGCGGTCGCCAGCGGCAGCGCGAGCGTCGTGCGCAGCCAGGTCGGAACCCGCCCGGCGACCAGCAGCCACGCGACCACACCGGCCCCGCCCAGCGCGAGCAGCGCGAGCAGCGCGAAGAAGCGCTCGGCGACGGCGTACATGGACGGCGAACCTCCCGGAGTTGGTCCGTAGGCTCCCCCTGGGACCGCTGGACTCAGCCAGGGTACCGATCAGCGCGCAGGTGACCAGGGGCGCGGTCACTCGTCCTGGAGCGGACCGACCACCAGGCGGATGTCGCGGACCAGGGGCTCACCGAGCACCTCGGTGAGGTTGGCGAGCAGCCCGGGAACCACGTAGCGCAGCTGGGTGGCCCACACGGCGCTGTGGGCACGGACCACGAGGATGCCCCCGGCCAGTCGCACCGGCTGGCAGTGCCGGGCGAGCTCGGCGCCGACCACCTCGTCCCAACGGGCCCACAGGGTGGCGGTGGCCAGTCGCTGGCTCCAGCCCTGGCGCTGCACGAGCTGGGCCAGCGCCTCTCCCACCGGTCGGGGATCGGGCACGCGGCGCAGTCCGTCGGTGTCGGGCTCCTCGATCGTCCAGTCGTCGTCGCTGGGCGGTGCCGGGTCGAAGCTGGCGCGGTCCAGCGCGGCGCGGCGCGCAGCCTGCCGGCGACGCTCCGCAGCATCGGCACGAGCCTCCCGGTCGGCTCTCATGCCGCGCCCTCGACCCCGGTGGGGTCCGGACCCCGGGGGTGCAGCCGGGTCACCCCGGCATCGAGGGCGACCTCGACCCGGGCGCCGGGCAGGGGAACATCCGCTTCCACCGCGGCGGTGACCAGCACCTGCTCGAAGCCGCGACACGCGGCCGCGAGCCGCTCTCGGCGCACCTCGTCGAGCTCGGCGAAGACGTCATCGAGCAGCACCACCGGTCGGTCACCGACCTCGGCGAGCACCACGTCGGTCGCGAGCTTCAACGCCAGTGCCAGCGACCAAACCTCTCCGTGACTGGCGTAGCCCCGGGCCGGCAGTGGCCCGATCGACAGCTCGAGTTCGTCACGGTGCGGGCCGACCAGGGTCAGGCCCCGGGCGCGCTCCTCCTCGGCGCGGGCGGCGAAGGCCCGGCGCAGTCCTTCAGCCACCGCCGAGGGATCCGGGACCCGGGCGTCCTCGGTTCCGGACGTGGTGGTCGCCTCACCGGCCGTGGAGCGGTAGACCAGCCCGACCGGCTCCGGGCGATCGGCCAACTCCCGGTAGAAGCGGTCGGTCGGAGCAGCCAGGGTGCGCACCGCCGCCACCCGGGCGGCGATGAGCTGTGCTCCCGCCGCCACCACCTGCTCGGTCCACACCTCGAGCCCGGACGCGAGCGCTGAGCCCAGAGCCTGACGCCCGGCGCGTGCGTCACGCAGCAGTTGGTTGCGTTGCCGCAGCGCGCGGTCGTAGTCGGCCCGGGCGGCGGCATAGGCGGGGCGGCGCTGGGCGAGCAGGTCGTCGAGGAAGCGACGCCGCTCGGACGGATCACCCCGCACGATGGCGGTGTCCTCGGGCGCGAAGAGCACCACCCGCAGCACTCCGAGCGCATCAGCTGCGCGGCGCACCGGCTGCCCGTCGACGCGCGTGCGGGTGCGCCGGCCACCCGTGGCGAGTTCGAGTTCGATCCGGCGCTCTCGTCCCTCGTCGGTCTGCAGCCGACAGCGGATCACGCCGAGCTCGCACCCGGCGCGCACCAGCGGTGCATCGCCGGCAACCCGGTGCGAGGATCCCGTCGCCGCCCGGTGCACGGCCTCGAGCAGGTTGGTCTTGCCCTGGGCGTTGCGACCGAGCAGCAGGGTCACTCCGGCGGCGAGGTCGAGCGACGCACGGTCGTAGGAGCGCACGTCGGTGAGCTCGATGCGACGCAGGAGCACCCGGTCAGCTCACCCGCATCGGCATCAGCAGGTAGGTCAGGTCGTCGGTGTGCTCGTCATCGGTCTCGGGGTGCAGCACGGCGGGCTTGAGCCCGTCGCGCAGCTCGATGCGGATGCGTTCGGTCCCGGTGGCCTCGAGCCCCGCGAGCAGGAACGCCGGGTTGAAGGCGATGGTCAGGCCTTCGCCGTCGAGGTCTGCGGGCAGGGCCTCGGCGGCGTCGCCCATCTCCTGGTTGGTGGCCTGCAACTCGACCGAGCCGTCGGAGAACGTCAGGCTGACCGGCGTGTTGGCCTGACCCATGGCCACGATGGCGACGCGCTGCAGGGCCTCGACCAAGGGCGTGCGCTCGATCACCACGGTGGTCTCGTGGGCATCGGGCAGCAGCGCCCGGTAGTTGGGGAACGTGCCCTCGATGAGCTTGGTGGTGAGGCGACGGTCGCCGAACAGGAAGGAAACCTGCCCCTCCTCGAGCACGATGGTGAGCGAACCTCCGACCTCGCCAGCGGCCTTGGCCGCCTCCTGCAGCGACCGGCTGGGAACCAGCGCGTCGCCCTCGAGTGCCTGGTCCCAGGCGAGCGAGCGCACCGCCAGCCGGTAGCTGTCGGTCGCCGCCGCGGTCAGCAAGCCCCCCTCGGCGTGCAGTTGGACCCCGGTGAGCACCGGACGGCCTTCGTCGGTGGAGGCCGCCCGGGCGACCTGACCGACCAACCGGGCGAACGCGTCCGCGGGCAGTACCCCGCTGCTGGCGTCCTCGGCGGGACTGGCGAGGGTCGGGAAGTCCTCGACCTGCATGCCCCGGACGTGGAACGTGGCGCGGCCGCAGCTGATCTGCAGCCGATCCGGCTCCCCGTCGATCTCAACCGGCGCCTGCGGGAACCGGGCGACCAACTGCGCGAGCAGACGCCCCGGCAGCAGTGCGCGCCCCGGACGGTCGATCGACACCGGGATCGTGATCTCCGCGGCGACCTCGAGGTCGGTTGCCCGACAGGTGAGCTTGCCGTCCGCTGCCTCGAGCAGGACGCCCGACAGGGCCGGCAGGGTGACGCGACCGGCAACCGTGCGAGTTGCCCACGACACGGCATCGGCGAACTGGGCCCGATCGGCGCGCAGCTTCACGACAGTCCTTCCTGGAGTTTTCCACCGTCATGGTGAAGAAGTGATCGTTCTCTAGATTCCCACGCCATAACCATAGGGGGTGTGGACTCGGTGGACGAGTGGGTCTTGTGGCTGGTCATCGCGGGTCCAGGAGGCGTGGACGAGCTGTGGGTGGGCGAGCCGGTGATCCCCAGGCGAGCAAATGACATCGAGGTGCTTCCACCGCGGCCAGCCGGCGTCCACCGGCCGTCCACCACGCGTCCCCAGCCCGGGAGGCCATGCGCGAGGCGGCAAGCAGAGCGCGATCCCCCGCCGAGCACGGTTTGTCCACGCCCCAGCCACCGCTCATCCCCAGCTGTTGCACCCCCCCATCCACGGCGGGCGTCGGTGTCGCGCATGCTCATCCGCGCCGGGCCTGGGTCTTGATGCGGTTGGTGAGCTCCTGCACCTGGTCGTAGATCGCACGCCGTTCCTGCATCAGCCGGGCGATCTTGGACTTCGCGTGCATCACCGTGGTGTGGTCGCGCCCGCCGAAGGCCTTGCCGATGCGGGGCAGGGACAGGTCCGTCAGCTCGCGGGCGAGGTACATCGCGATCTGCCGGGCGGTGACCAGTTGGCGGCTGCGCGATGGGGAGCACAGGTCCTCGACGCTCAGCGAGAAGTAGGCGGCGACCTCGTCCATGATCAGCTGCAGCCCGATCTCGCGCTCACGCTCGTCGGGGAACAGGTCCTTGAGCACGAGCTCGGCCATCTGGCTGTCAGCGGCCGATCGCTGCAGGCTGGCAAAGGCCGAGACGCGGATCAGTGCGCCCTCGAGCTCGCGGATGTTGGCCTGGATCTTGGAGGCGATGAGCTCGAGGACCTCGGGTGCGACGCCGAGCTGGTCGGTCTCGCACTTCTTGCGAAGGATGGCGATCCGGGTCTCGAGGTCCGGTGGCTGGACATCGGTCATCAGCCCCCACTCGAAGCGGCTGCGCAGCCGGTCCTCGAGCTGGGCGATCTGTTTGGGCGGCCGGTCGCTGGAGATGACGATCTGCTTCTCGGCGTTGTGCAGCGCATTGAAGGTGTGGAAGAACTCCTCCTGCGTGCGTTCCTTGTTCTCGAGGAACTGGATGTCGTCGATCAGCAGCACGTCGGCGCGCCGGTACAACTGCTGGAAGGCGGTGATCCGGTCGTCGCGGATCGCGTTGATGAACTCGTTGGTGAACTGCTCGGTGGTCACGTAGCGCACGCGGAGTCGCGGGTAGAGGTTGTGCACGTAGTGCCCGATGGCGTGCAGCAGGTGGGTCTTGCCAAGTCCGGCCCCGCCGTAGATGAACAAGGGGTTGTAGGACTTGGCCGGGGCCTCGGCGACCGCTGTGGCGGCGGCGTGGGCAAAGCGGTTGGACGAGCCGATCACGAAGTCGTCGAACTGGTACTTGGGGTTGAGTTGGGAATCGACGGCATCGTCGAGGCCCCCCCGCGGGGTGGTCGGTCCCACGCGGGCGACCGGTCCCGAAGGTCGCCCCGGGGCGGTCAGCGGTGCCAGGTGCTCGGTGATCGTGGCGTCGTGGTCCGGGGGGTCGGGCCGCGAGGTGACGGGCTGGTCCGACGGTGGTGGCAGTTGATCGTGCAGCGAATCCTCGGTGTGCTCACCCAGGGGCTCGGGACGCGCCTGCACGGTGATGACGATGGTCAGGTCCCGCTCGGCGGCTTCCGACAGCGCCTGCCGGATGCGGTTCCCGCAGCGGGTGTCGAGCCACTCCCGCGCGAAAGCGTGCGGGGTGGCGAGCACGACCGTGTCGTGGCTGTAGCCCACCGGATGGGTGGCGGCCAGCCACTGGCGCTGAGCCGGTGAGGTGATCGTCGGTAGCAGTCGGCCCAGGCTGTGACTCCACAGCTGGTCGAGATCGAGCGTTGGGGTCGGCGCCACGGCCTGCTCCTCACCGTCGGTTGCAGTGACCCGGGGTGGGCCCTGCGACAGCATGCCCAGGGTCTGTCCGCCGCGGTGATCGCTGTCCACAGCAGCGTCCACAGGTGTGGAGAACAGAGTCCCGGGGTCTGGTCGGATAACGCGGTGGGGGAAGGCCCTCGTCGCACACCGCTCCCCGCGACCCGGTGATCGGGACGTGGTGAACGGTGCACGATCGGGACGGCTGGGGACCGTACACCCGGGGCTCGATGCGGGGCAAGGTCTGCGTGCGGCCACTGGCCGCCTGGCCACGATGATCCGGTCGGCCTCCCGTGGCGGTGGTTGCCGCCGAGTTGGGGGCGGGGCTACTCTGTGTTCTCCCGCCTGTCGCCGTGAGCGCCCGCGGACGTCTTCTTCTGCGTCCTGGTCCCGGGCTGCGGGTGGTCGCGCACGAACCCCCGACCCAGGGAGCATGCCGTGAAGCGCACCTTCCAGCCCAACCAACGTCGTCGTTCGAAGAAGCATGGCTTCCGTGCGCGGATGCGGACCCGAGGTGGCCGGCGGGTCATCAACGATCGCCGCCGGCGTGGTCGCGCGAAGCTGTCAGCCTGAGCGTCGTGCCCGCACCGGAGCGTCTTCGCCACCGCGACGACATCGTCGCGGCGCTCGGCGGTGTGCGACGCAGCGGTCGGTTGACGGCGATGCATGTGCGTTCGCGAGGTGATCAGGGGCCGCCCCGGATGGCCGTCGTGGCGTCGCGGCGGGTCGGGGGTGCGGTGCAGCGCAACCGAGCCAAGCGGCTGCTGCGGGAGTCTGCACGGGGTCTGGCGTGGGCTCCGGGCCGGGATCTGGTCCTGGTTGCCCGCTCTGGCTGCGCGCAGGCCGGTCTGCGCGAGGTGCAGGCAGAGATCGGCGAACTGGGCCGGGAGTTGACGGTCGTGGCGGAGCGGGCGTGAACAGCAGCACGCAGCAGACCGAGGAGCAACGTCCATCGTTACTGGGGTGGGTGCTGCTCGGGCTGCTGCGCGCCTACCAATGGACCGCCGTGCTGCGCACACCGCGGTGCCGCTTCTACCCGAGCTGCTCGAGCTACGCGGTGACGGCTGTCCGGCGCCACGGCGCCGGACGGGGCGCATGGCTCGCCGTGCGGCGGGTGGGTCGGTGTCACCCCTGGAACCTGGGCGGAATCGATCCCGTCCCCCCGAGGAAGTAGGCAGCGGTGGGTTCGTTCGGTAACTCGGTCATCACGTTCGTGGGCAGTGTGCTCACGTTCCTCCACGATCTGATCGCGCGTGTCCCGTTCCTCGAGGCGGCCGCCTGGGGCTGGGCGATCATCATGCTCACGCTGCTCGTGCGGGTGCTGCTGCTGCCATTGGCGATCAAGCAGACCCGGTCGATGCGTGCGATGCAGACGCTGCAGCCGCAGATGAAGGAACTGCAGAAGAAGTACAAGGTCGATCGTGACCTGATGCGCAAGGATCCGGAGCGTTACCGGGCCCAGAAGCAGAAGCTCAACGAGGAGATGATGGCCCTGTACCAGCGGGAGGGTGCGAACCCGCTGGCCAGCTGCCTCCCGCTGCTCGCCCAGGCCCCCGTGTTCATCGCTTTGTTCTGGACGCTGCGAGAGTTCGACCCGCTCCGGGGCCAGGAGTTCTACTTCTTCACGACCGTCGGTGAGGGCGGCCTCGAGATGCTGGTCAGTCAGGCCGGATGGCCGGGCTGGCTGCTGATCGTGTTGATGTCGGGAACCATGTTCTGGTCCATGCGCCAGATGAATGCGCGCAACGCGGCCCAGATGGGGGACAACCCGATGGCGCAGCAGCAGAAGATCCTGCTGTACGTCATGCCGGTGTTCCTCGCGGTCATCTCGTTCCAGTTTCCGCTCGGCATCCTGCTGTACTGGGTCACCACCAACGCGTGGCAGGTGGCGCAGCAGGCCATCATCCTGCGGGAGATCGAGCGGGGCGACGCCGCCAAGGAGGGCGCGTCCTCCGGTGGCGCGGGACCGAGTGAGGGTTCGTCGGGATCACGCTCGCGGGGCGCGACCTCCGGGCGGCAGCCGCGCACGACGGACGATGCCCCCGATGCCAAGGGCTCCGACGCCAAGGGCTCAGACGCCAAGGACCCTGACGCCAAGGAGGCGAAGGGCAGGGAGGCGAAGGGCAAGGACGGCAAGGACGCGGGGCCGAAGACTCCCGAGACCGGCGGCACCTCGGGGCGTCGACCAAACAGAGGTTCGAGCAACCCGATCGACAACGGCCGCTCCGGACCTGCCAAGAAGCCATCGGGGGACCGTTCTTCCAGACGGCGGGATCACCTGCCGCGTCGTTCGGACTGATCACGCAGGAGACAGGAGTCATGCATGCCTTCGTTCCGCTCGACCTCCACCGGTGAGCTCCCCGAGGCGCTGAGCGCCGCGATCGCGGACGCGCTGGACTGCTCGCAGGACGACGTCCGGGTGAGCCTGGGAACCGCGGTTCTCGACGGTCCGGTCACGGTGCACCTGCACCTCGAGCCCGGCCCTGCTCCGACCGCCGACGATGAGCCGGATGGGTCAGGTGAATCGTCCAACGTGCCCGCCGAGGTGCCCACGCAGGCCGTGGAGGAAGCGGCTGAGGAAGGCGACGAGGAGGTGCAACTCGACCTCGACGCGGAAGCCGATGCGGCCGCAGACTTCCTCGAGGGACTACTGGACGCGCTCGACCTCCCGGGGGACCTGCGGATCCACGTAGCGCCGGAGCAGGTGGAGATCGAACTCCTCGACATCGGCTCGGGCGTGCTGATCGGGCGGCGAGGACAGACGCTCGATGCGATCCAGGAGCTGGCGCGCTGTGTCCTACAGCGCGAGTTCCAGCGTCGCTCCCGGGTGCTGATCGATGCCGAGGGCTACCGCGCACGTCGCCTCGAGAAGCTGCTCGAGAAGGCCGAGGAGGCGATCGACAGCGTGCTCGACACTGGGGAGCCGGAGCGTTTGGAACCGATGGATGTCTTCGAGCGTAAGGCCGTGCACCATCTCGTCGCCGGCATCGAGGGGATCACGTCACGCAGCCAGGGGCGTGAGCCCGCAAGGAGGGTCGTGCTCGAGGTGGAGTAGCACGCTCCCCCTTCTGGGTGCATTCGAGGCGGCCGATCAGGCCGTCTCGTTGCTTTTCAGGAACTGCCCGTCGCGCCCACCAGCGGAAACGCACGGAGATCGCCCCTACGACTCGTTCACTCCGCCCGGTAGGCCCTCCTATGGGCCGACGTCGCGTTGCAACGTCCCGAGTGGCACGCTGACGGTTCCACGTGGAACCCCCTGCCCTCGCCGGATCAGTTTCCGCCGGCCGGTGCGTCAGGGGTGGCCTACGTCTTCCGTGCAGGACGGATGGCGTCGCCTGCTCCGCACCGGGCGGCGCTAGCATGACCCCATGGATGCCGCGTCGCTCACGCAACGACAGCAGGATCAGCTTCGCCAGTTCGTAGACTTGGTCCACGCCTCGCCCCACAACCTGGTGTCGCGCCGTGCGGCGGGGGAGCTCTGGTCACGTCACGTCCCCGAGGGCCTCGCCCTGGCGACTCTTCTCGTGGCCCGAACGGGACCATTGCTTGATCTCGGGAGCGGCGGAGGTTTCCCCGGGGTGGTCCTTGCGATCGCCGAGCCGAACCGCGACACGCATCTTCTCGATGCCACGGCGAAGAAGACCCGATTCCTCCAGGACGTGGCGGAAGTGCTCGGGCTCCCCGTGACGGTGCACACCGGGCGTGCCGAGGAGGTTTCACGTGGAACGCTCGCCAGGAGGTTCGCCACCGTGACGGCACGGGCTGTCGCGCCCCTGGAGCGCCTGGTTCCCCTGGCGGCCCCCTTTCTCGCGGAAGGGGGGGTTCTGGTGGCGGTGAAGGGCGCGTCGTGGTCCGCGGAGCTCAAGCGGGCATCGGGACAGCTCCGCGCGAACCAGCTCGTCCCCCTCGCGACCCCACAGGATCTGACGCTGACCTATGGCGGAGGCGAACCGCTACGAGTTGTTATGATCGGGCGTCGAGGGACCGTCCTCACGCTCCCCGAACGAGCTTCGCGAGGACCTCATGACGGATGATCGTCCGGATCTGACGCTGGTACGCGCGGGGCGGATCGTGTGCATTGCGAATCAGAAGGGTGGGGTCGGCAAGACCACAACGGCGGTATCGCTCGCGGCCGCACTCGCTGAACTCGATGTCCGTGTCCTCATGGTCGACCTCGATCCCCAGGGAAACGCAACGACGGGGATCGGCCTGCGCGTCGAGGAGGGAGATCCCAGCACCTACGGCGTGCTCGTTGACGGGTTGCCGGTGACCGATGCGGTACAAACGACGTCGAACCCGTATCTCGACGTGCTGCCGTCGTCGTTGGATCTGGCTGGTGCGGAGGTCGAACTCGTCCCCGCCTTCTCCCGGGAGCACCGCCTTCAACGAGCGCTGGAACCCCTGCACACGGCCTATGACGTCGTGCTCATCGACTGCCCGCCCTCCCTCGGGCTGCTGACGATCAACGCCCTCGTGGCGGCGGACGAGGTCCTGGTTCCGATCCAGTGCGAGTACTACGCCCTGGAGGGCCTCGGACAGCTCTTGCGCACGATCGAGTTGGTCGTCAACAACCTCAACCGCGAGCTGACGCTCGGCGCGGTCGTTCTCACGATGTTCGACGGACGAACCAACCTCTCGCAGCAGGTGGTGGATGAGGTACGCGGCTACTTCGGTGCCAAGGCGCTCTCGACGGTCATCCCCCGCA
Source organism: Nitriliruptoraceae bacterium (assembly GCA_007121975.1). Lineage (GTDB taxonomy): Bacteria > Actinomycetota > Nitriliruptoria > Nitriliruptorales > Nitriliruptoraceae > SKJO01. The sequence goes on from SKJO01000007.1 coordinate 20,362, forward strand.
GTGTGCGCCTCTCCGAGGCGCCGAGTTTCGGCCAGGCGATCACGCAGTTCGACCCCGCGAGTCGCGGGGCCCGCTCGTACCAGCGCCTGGCCCAGGAGTTCGCCACGCATCTCGGCCTTCGGGTGGAGAAGCCCGACGTCTCGCCGTTGGATCGCCTGCTCGGTACGCAACTCGTGGACGATGCCGAGCCCTCGAACCTCGACCAGGAGCACGGATCGTGACTCGGCGCACCGGACTCGGCCGCGGCCTCGCCGCCCTGATCCCCCCCGGAGAAGACGTCAAGGCGAGCCTCATCGAGGTCGACATCTCGGAGGTCACGCCCAACCCGCATCAGCCTCGGGAAGTCTTCGATGACGCGGAACTCGAGGGGCTCGCGGCGTCGATCAAGGACATGGGCCTGCTCCAGCCCGTCGTGGTGCGGCTCCGCGAGGACCAGGGCTATGACCTGATCGCCGGGGAGCGGCGCGTTCGAGCCGCGAAGTTGGCCGGGCTCGAGCGGCTGCCGGCGATCGTTCGGCACACGGAGGACGCCGACCTGCTCAAGGAGGCCCTGGTCGAGAACATCCACCGGGTGCAGCTCAATCCCCTGGAGGAAGCGGCGGCGTACCGCCAACTCCTCGACGACTTCGGCTTCACCCAGGAGGAGCTGGCGAACTCACTCGGTCGTTCCCGCCCCTCGATCACCAACACGATGCGGCTGCTCTCGCTGCCCGCTCCGATCCAGCGCCGCGTCGCGGCTGGCGTGCTCAGCGCCGGCCATGCCCGAGCGGTCCTGGGACTTCCTGACGCGTCGAGCCAGGAGGCGGTCGCGGAGCGCATCGTGTCAGAGGGGCTTTCGGTTCGTGCCACGGAGGAGCTCGTCCGCCTGAAGGTCCTCGACGATCCGGACACCGAAGTCCGTCGTCGTCGGTCCAACCGACCTCCCGTCCCTGGCGGGATGGTCGAACTTCAGGACGATCTCACGCAGGCCCTGCGAACCCGCGTGCGGATCTCCATGGGGGCCAAGCGGGGCAGGATGCAGATCGAGTTCGGCAGCGTCGAGGATCTCGAGCGCATCGTCGACGTCATCGCCCGGGGGCTCGAGGATGGCACGGTCAGTGCCGAGATCGTCGACCGCTGAACGGACCTCAACGCGACTGGCGCAGCACCGACCCATCGACGGTACCGAGCAGGGCTTCGTCTGCGAGACCGACGAACAGGCCGGTCTCGACCAGGCCCGGGATAGCGCGCAGCCGCGCATCGAAGCCCCCGGGGTCCTCGATCCCGCCCGGGATGACGGTATCGAGGAGCAGATTGCCGTTGTCGGTCACGACCGGTGCCTGCTTGTGCTCGCGTCGCTGGACGTGCAGACCCCAGGATTCCAGACGTCGCTGCACCGGTGCGCTGGCGAAGGGGACGACCTCGAGCGGGAGCGGGAAGCTGATCCCGAGTCGTTCGACCCGCTTGTCCGCCGTGGCGATGACAACGAAGCGCCGTGCAAGCGAGGCGACGACCTTCTCCCGGAGGAGTGCACCGCCACCACCCTTGGTGAGACACAGGTGCGGGTCGAGCTCGTCTGCGCCATCGATGGCAAGATCCAGCGTCGCCACCTCGTCGAGGGTGGTGAGGCGGATGCCCAGCTCCTGGCAGCGCTTCGCCGTCGCCTGCGACGTGGCAACGCCGACGATATCGAAGGTACGTTCGGCCAACAGGTCGAGCAGGAAGTCCACGGTGGAGCCCGTTCCCAGCCCGAGCGTCATGCCGTCGCTGATCTCCTCCATCGCTGCGCGTGCCGCTGCGCGCTTGGCCGTGTCGCTCATCCGTCGTCACTCCGCCAGGTGTCGAGCAAGGTGGGCAGCTCCCCGAGCCCCTCGAGCACGAGGTCGGGCTCGACCTCGTCGGGCAGGTCCTGCAGCCGGCCCCACGGGCCGCGACGTAGCCAGCACGTCCGCCACCCCAGTTCCATCGCAGGGAGCACGTCGTTGTCGGCGCGGTCGCCCACGTACAGCAGGGTCTCCGGTTCCGGGTTCGCCAGTTGAGCGCGGACTGCGGCGAAGAACGCCGGATCGGGCTTGCTGTGTCCGAGTTGCTCGGAGGTCAGTACCCGTGAGGCCGGCAGCGCGAGCGCCTCGAGCTGCGGACCGCGCCGGACCGGCTGGTTACCGGCGAGCACGACGCGCAGGCCCAGATCCGTGAGCGCCTGGAGACACGGACGCACGTCGGGGTAGAGATCCTGCTCGGCGAATCCGCCGTAGCGCCGCTCGTGTTCGTTCTCGAGCAGGGGCCAGTCCAGGTTCGGGACCAGATGCTCGAACACCGAGGAGACCGGCTCGCCCTGGCTGACCGCCGCGCCGAGCACCGCGCCGAAGGTCAGCGAGGAGACCCCGATCAGCTCGGCCCAAAGCTGCCACACGCGGCTCTCGTCGATCAGCACCTCCCCGATGTCGAACACCACGGTGTCGGGCGCGGGGCCGTCGTTGGGCTCGGTGCTCATCGCCGGTCCTCACCGGCCACCGCCAGGCTCACCAACCGCTCGCAGAGGTCGGCGAACTCCAGTCCGGCCGCCTGGGCCGCGATCGGCACCAGGGAGGTCTCGGTGAGCCCGGGGCAGGTGTCGAGCTCCAGCAGCCAGGGGCGCCCGTCGTCGTCGACGATGAGGTCGGCCCGGGACACGTGACGGGCGCCGATCGCCTGGTAGGCGTCGCATGCCAGCTGCTCGCAGGCCAGGCGGACCTCCGGAGCGAGCCGGGCGGGGGCGTGGAACTCGGTGGCGCCGGCGGTGTAGCGGGCGGTGAAATCGTATGCCCCGTCGAGGGGTTGGATCTCCACCGGGGGCAGCGGCTGGCCGTCGAGCACGGTGACGGCGACCTCCGTGCCGGTCACGAACGCCTCGAGCAGTACGGAATCGGCGTAGCTGAACGCACCCACGATGGCCTGCGGCAGGGCGCTGGGGTCGTGGACGATGCTCAGCCCCAGGCACGACCCGCCGGTCGCCGGCTTGACCACGACCCGTGAGCCCAGCGCCGCCGCCACCCGGTCGAGCACCGCGACGGCGCCCATCTCCCGGAACGCCTGCTGGGTGAGCGTGACGTTGGCCGGCACCCGCAGCCCGGCCCGCCGGTACAGCCCCTGCGCGATCGGCTTGTTCCAGGCCAGCGCGCTGGCGAGCTCGTCGGGTCCGGTGTAGGGCAGCGCGATCAACTCCAGCAACGACTGGATCGTCCCGTCCTCCCCGGCGGAGCCGTGCAGCGCCAGGAAGGCGAGGTCGAAGCCGCCCGTCTCCAGCGACGGGATCAGCGTGGCGTCGACATCCAGGCGGGTCACCTGGTGCCCACGGTCGGCGAGCGCCGCGGCGACCCGACCTCCGGATCGCAGGCTGACCTCGCGCTCGAGGGACAGCCCCCCCGAGAGCACGGCAACGGTGTGGGGCACGGTGGGCTCCTGTCGGATCTCGGGACGGTGACTCAGCCGCCGATGCCGGTGGCGCGCCCGCCACGGCGGGTACGCAGCTGCGGGGCATGCTCACCGTAGACGGCCCGTACCAGTTCGAGCTCGGCGTTCAGCAGCTCGCCGAGCCGCACGACCCCCTCGCGGATCCGGTCCGTGGACGGGAACGAGAAGCACAGCCGTGCGTGGTCGCCTCCGGAGCTGTCGGCGAAGAACCCCCGGCCGGGCACGTAGGCGACGCGGTGCGCGATGGCCTTGGCCAGCAGGTCCGAGGTGTCGATCCCGGCCGGCACGGTCAGCCACACGTAGAAGGCCCCCTGGGGGCGGGTCCAGTGCACCTCGGCGGGCAGCTCGGCAGCCATCGTGTCGAGCATCACCCCCGCCTTCTCGGCATACAGCTGGCGGAAGCGCTTGATCTGCTCGACCCAGGGCTGGGTCTGCAGCCAGCGCTCCACGATCATCTGGGTCAGGTTCGACGGGCACAGGTCGGCGGCCTCACGCAGCAGGATCAGCTTGTCGCGCACCGGCGCGGGCGCCGCGATCCACCCGGTCCGCACCCCCGGTGCGAACAGCTTGGACATCGTGCCGACGTAGATCACCCGCTCGGGGATCATGCTGCGCAGGGAGGGCAGCACCTCGCCGTCGAACCCGAGCAGACCGTAGGGATCGTCCTCGACCACCAGCAGGTCGTGGCGCTCAGCGAGCTCGGCGACCCGGCGTCGCCGCTCGAGGGACAGCGAGACCCCGGCCGGGTTCTGGTGGTTGGGGATGAGGTAGAGGTACTTGGCCCGCCGGCCCTCGGCCTCGAGGGCCTGGAGTTGCTCCTCGAGCAGGTCGACGCGCATGCCCGCCTCGTCCATGGGGACGTGCCGGACGTCGGCCTGCAGGCTGGTGAGCGCTCCGATCGCCCCGACGTAGGTCGGCCCCTCGGCGAGCACCACGTCACCGGGGTCCACGAAGCACGAGGCGATCAGCTCCAGCGCCTGCTGCCCGCCCACGGTGACCACCAGCTCGTCGGGGTGCGCCGGAACGCCCTGCAGGCGCATCACCTGCACGAGCTGCTCGCGCAGCTCCGGGCGGCCCTGACCACCGCCGTACTGCAGCGCTACCGCTCCGCTGTCGCGGATCACGGCGGCGACGACCTGCTCGACGGCTTCGAGGTCCAGCGCCGAGGTGTCGGGCATGCCGCCGGCGAACGAGACGATCTCCGGGCGGGAGGCGACCGCGAACAGGGCGCGGATCTCCGAGGCGCTCATGCCCGTGACCCGCGCCGCGTAGCGGGCGAGGTAGGGATCGGTCTCGAGCCGCACGACGGTGCTCCGGGTCGGCAGGGTCCCCGTCCGGCGGCGCCCGATCCGGGTAGCCTCGAGGGTAGCGATCCGGGTGCCCGACCCCTGGGCCTTTCCCCGGGGCGCGGCCCCGGACCCGGAGGTCGTCATGTCGCACCCCGCCGACCCGGCCGGCCCGGCCGAGGAGCGCCACCGAGCCCCCGGCGGCTGGAAGCGGGCGCTGATCGGCTTCCTGCTCGGAGTCGCGGCCGGCGTGGTCGTCGCCCTGATCCTGCCCCGGGACGACGGGCCGCGCCGCGTGCGCACCCCGCTGTCCGACGCGAACCGCTGACGCCATGGGTCGGCAGGCCCTCGCGCTGAGCGGAGAGCTGGTGGCGTCGCTCCCCGAGCCCTGTCGCAGCTGCCTGTTCTGGGAGCTCGGGGGTCCCTGCCCGGACCGACGGAGTCACCCGGCAGCACCTGCGCGCCACCCGGTCGCCGAACCGAGCCGACCCCTGGTGCGCAAGCAGGCCTGGGTGTCGGCGGTGGTGCAGGACGGGCAGCCGGCGGGGCGGGTGCTCCGGGTGGAGGAGGAGGTCGTGGCGCACGCGCTCGCGGCGCCCGCGAAGCGGTTCGCGCCGCGGGCACTCGGGCTGCCCACGCCGAGCCCGGACGCCCTGCTGCTGGCCAGCGTCTGGGTCCAACCGCACTGGCGAGGCCGGGGGATGGGCCGCCTGCTGGTGCATGCCGTCCTCAAGGACGCGCTGCGCGACGGTCGGCGCCGGGTCGAGGCCTACGGTGACCGTCGGTGGCGGGAGCGGGCCTGTGCGCTCCCGGCCGGATGGCTGCTCGGCGAGGGCTTCGACGTCGAGGTGGAGCACCCGCGCACACCGCTGCTCGCGATCGAGCTCGGACGGACCGCCCGCTGGACGGAGGGCCTGGAGCATGCCCTCGGCGAGGTCTTCGTGCCCCGATCCGCCCGCGCCCGGGTCACGGGCCCCGCCCGGTAGTCTGGGAGGTCGGGCCCGTCCCTGCGTCGCCCGTTCGCCACCTCGGAGTCCGTGCTTCGTGCATGCCTACCGCGTCCTGCTGTCCCACCGCGATGTGCGCTGGCCGCTGGTCGCTTCGACGCTGGCGCGCCTGACCCCCGGGATGATCGTGCTCGCCCTGGTGCTGCTGCTGCGTGACGCGGGACACAGCTATGCGGTGGCGGGCCTGGTCACCGCCGCCCACCAGGTCGGTATCGGCGCCCTCTCGCCCCTGCAAGGCCGGTTCGCGGACCGCTACGGCCAGCGGCGGGTGCTGCTGCCCGATGCCTTGGGCTACCTCGGGGGCACCGCCGTCCTCGCCTGGCTGGCCGTGTCCGGGGCGGCGGTACCGATGCTGCTCGTCACCGCGGTGCTCACCGGCGCGGTGTTCCCTCCCAGCACCGCCTGTGTGCGCGTGCTGCTCTCCCACCGCTTCCCGACCGGTCACGAACGTGAGACCGCCTTCGCGGTGACCGCGATCGCGGTGGAGATCGGGTTCATCGTCGGACCACTGCTCGCTGTGGCCGTGGCCGAAACCGTCGGTGCGGCCTGGGCGGTGGTCCTGGCCGGCGTCCTGGCCGCGACCGGGGCGGCCGGCCTGGCCACGACGGGGGCGTCGGCAGCCGTGCCCCGACGGGATCTGTCGGTACCCCGACGGAGCGCGCTGGCCTCTGCCGGGGTGCGGATCATGGTTGTCACGCTGGGCACGATGGCGGTCGCCTTCGGGGTCATCGACATCGCCGTACCGGCGGTTGCGGAGCTGGCCGGGGACCGATCGGCGGCCGGCTGGCTGATCGCCTCGATCGCCTCGGGCAGCCTGGTCGGCGGGTTGGTCTACGGCGGGCGGGTCTGGCCGGGCACGCTGGTCACCCGGGTGCGGGTGCTGTCGGTGGTGTTCGCCGTCGGGTTCCTGATCCTGCCGTTTGCCACCGGTTCGCTCGGTCAGTTCGCCGTCGCACTGTTCGTCGCGGGTGTGTTCCTCTCGCCGCTGACGATCGGCGCCTTCGAGTTGATCGACGACCTGGCGCTGCCCGGTACCCAGACCGAGGCCCAGCAGTGGACCCAGGCCGCGGTGGTCGCCGGCGTCGCGCTGGGAGCCACGCTGTCCGGTCTCGCCATCGAGGGATCCGGGCCCCCGGCGGCCTTCGTCGCCGGAGGGCTGTGCATCGGGATCGGGGCGCTGCTCGTCAACCTCGGCCGGGAGCGGCTGCGCTCTGTGCCGCCGGAGCCTTCGGCGGCACGGCCCATGCCGGTTCGCCCACCAGCGCCGCGGTGAGGGCGTCGACCAGGCCATCGGCGAGTGCCCGCTGATGGTCGCGGTCGGTCAGTGCCGTGCCTTCGGTCGGGTGGCTGAGGAAGCCGACCTCGATGATCACGGCCGGAGCGCGCGACTCGCGCAGCAGCGCGACCGTCGAGGGATGGATGCGGCAGTGGGGGCTCGCGGTCACGGCCACGAGCCGATCCACGGCAAGCTCGGCCAGGCGCCGGCCCCGCTCGGAGACGTAGCGCTCCGTGCCGAAGTGGTAGCCGGCGATGCCCTGCGCCGTGGGGGTGGGGTGATGGTTGCCGCGCACCGAGACGATCACCTCGACGTCCTCGGCGTTGGCATGGGCCGCGCGCTGTGACGGGCTCGGCGTGGTCCAGGGACCACGGCTGAGCACCACGTTCGCGCCCAGGGCCGCGAGTCGTCCCTCGGTGAGCGCCGCGATCGCCCAGGTGATGTGGTGCTCCGGGGTTCCGTCCGGTGCGGTGGGGCCCGGGTCGGCCTCGCCTCGGGCCGGGTCGAGCAGGATCCGTGCGCCCGCCAGGGAGCTGCGCAGTCGGTGGCGCAGCTGCGCGCGCTCGCGCACGACGTAGGCAGGGTCCTGCTGGTGCTGCCGCGCCAGGCGGCGCAGCGCATGGATGGTCGCCGGGCCGGCCATACCGTCGACGACCAGTCCGGTGTTGAGCTGGAAGTCGCGGACCGCCTCGGCGGTCTGACGGCCGTAGATGCCGTCGTCGTAGCCGGCGTCGAACCCGAGCCGGCTGATGCGCCGCTGCAGGTCCCGGACGTCGTCGCCGCGCAGCATCGGCCGGCGCTCGTACAGCAACCGGTCGCCGAGCCGGAAGGAGGCGCCGACCAGGGCACCCCAGGTGTCGGGTCCCACGATCCCGTCGGCCGGCAGGCCACGGTGCTGTTGGAACGCGCGCACCGCGGCCAGCGTCGTGTCATCGAAGACGCCGAGGTCGCAGGCGTCGACCAGCCCCAGGTCGGCCAGCCGCCGCTGGATGTCCTCGACCTCGGGGCCGACCGCGCCGCGGCGGATCAGCGCCATACCGGCCCCACCCACGGGAGCACGGCCTCAGCCCAGGTACGTGCCGAGCTCCGACAGCAGCGCGGCCTTGCCCTTGGCGCCCACGATCTTCTTGTCGGGCTTGCCGCCCTTGAAGACCATCAGCGTCGGGATCGACATGATCCCGTACTCCCGGGCGGTCCCGGGGTTCTCGTCGACGTTGAGCTTGACGACCTTGAGGTGGTCGGCCTGCTCGCTGGCGATCTCGTCGACGATCGGGCTGACCTTCAGGCACGGTCCGCACCATTCGGCCCAGAAGTCGACCAGGACGGGACGGTCGGCCTCGATCACCTCGGTGACCCAGTCGGCGTCGGTCACGGGGCTGGCACCCATCGGCGGTTCCTCCGCTGCTGCTGCTGCTGCTGGTTGTGGTGACGCTACCGCGCGGCCGCGACCGCCGCCGTACCGACCGGGTCGACCCCGCCTCCGGCCAGGAAGCGCTCGGCGTCGATGGCGGCTTTGCAGCCGGTCCCGGCGGCCGTCACCGCCTGGCGGTAGGTGTGGTCCATGGCGTCTCCGCAGGCGAACACGCCAGGTACCCGGGTGCGGGTCGAGGGCTCCTCGACCACGAGGTAGCCCTCGTCGTCGGTCTCCAGGGTGTCGCTGAACAGCCACGTGTTGGGAATGTGCCCGATGGCCAGGAACAGCCCGTCGGCGGCCAGCTCGGATTCTTCGCCCGTGACGGTGTCGCGCAGGGTGACCGAGGTCAGCTGCCCGTCGGTGCCGTTGACCCGGGTGATGACCGCGTTCCAGACCACCTCGATCTTGTCGTTGTCGAACACCCGCTGCTGCATGATCGCCGAGGCACGCAGCGCATCGCGCCGGTGCACGATCGACACCTTGGAGGCGAACCGGGTCAGGAAGTCCGCCTCCTCCATGGCCGAGTCGCCGCCGCCGACCACCAGCACGTGGCGGTCCCGGAAGAAGAAGCCGTCACAGGTGGCGCAGGCCGACACGCCCGCGCCCCACAGCTCGTCCTCGCCCGGGACCTCGAGCCGACGTGGCTTGGCTCCGGTGGCGATGATCAGGGTCCGGGTGCGCAGCTGCTGGCCCGAGGCGGTCTCGAGCACGACCGGCTGTGCGGTGAGCTCGACGGAGGTGATGTCCTCGGTCACGAACCTGGTCCCGAAGCGCTCGGCCTGCGCACGCATGCTGCTGATCAGCTCCGGGCCCATGATCCCCTCGGGGAAGCCCGGGTAGTTCTCCACGTCGGTGGTGAGCGTGAGCTGCCCACCGGTCGGTCCGCCCTCGGCGACACCTTCCACGAGCAGCGGTGACAGGGCGGCGCGCGCGGCGTACAGCGCTGCGGTCAGTCCGGCCGGGCCGGAGCCGATGATGATGACGTCGTGCACGACGTCGTTGGCGGAGACGGGCTCGGAGCTGGTCATGGACGCCTCGGATCGCAGGTCGGAATCGCAGGTCGGGATCGCAGGTCGGGATCGCAGGTCGGGCCGGTGCTCGGCGCGATTCCCCCAGCCTAACGACGGTGGGGCGCCGGGCATTCCCTACCATCGATGACGTGCCTGCCTCTCCCTGCCACCGCCACCCGGATGTCGAGACACGCCTGACGTGCTCGTCGTGCGGGGTACCGATCTGCCCGGACTGCCTGGTCGAGGCGGCGGTCAGCTACCAATGCCCCGACTGCGCGCAGGGCCGGGGCCAGGATGCGCCCACGACACGGCGCCAAGGACGGTCCACCTCGAGCCCGTCGAGCGGTGACGACATCCCGATGGCGCTGCGGGTGCGGGCGACGGCGGCGGCGGTCGCCGGGTCGATGAGCGGCGGGCTGCTGCTCGGTCCGGTGCTGCTCGGCGGCACGTTCTTCCTGCTGTCCTCCGGGGTGATCGGCTGGGGCATCGCCCGGATGGTGTTCTGGGCCAGCCGGGAGCACACCTCGCCGTTCCTCCGGGCCATGGCGCTGACCGCGGCGGGCTTCAGTGTCGCCGTGGGCCTGGTCGTCGCTGGCCGGGCTGCCGCCCCACCAGGGCTGCTGTTCCTGGCCTACCCCGCGGCGGTGTACGGCGCCTGGCTGGTCGTGCGCAACCGCTGAGCGTCACTCGGCCTGCGCGAAGCGTCGCAGCTCACAGCTGTCGCGGCTGAGTACCCAGATCTCGCTGCGGGTGTAGGCGGTCCCGGGTGCGTCCGGGGTCACCAGGGCGAGCACCACCACCGGCTCGCCCTCGAACCGGGCGAGCTCGGCGTAGGCGGGGATCGCGGCGGGGTCGGCTGCCAGCACGACCTCGAGGCACCGGGCCAGGGTCTGCCGGGGGTCCTCGGGCACGTCGGCCAGCTCGTCGGCCAGCTCGTCGGCGAACTCGTCGGCGAACTCGTCGGCGGCATCGTCGGCGAACGCGTCGGGCGCGGCGAGCTCGGCGGCCGGCTCCTCGCCCATGGCCGCGACCTCGGAGCCGGCCAGCCCGTCGCGCACCTGCGCGGCGAGCTGCTGCCCCGCGACAGGATCCAGCGCCCGCGCCGCCAGGGCGAGGACAGCCGGGTCCTCGAGCAGCGCGTCGGCGAGGTGCGCGTCGAGTTCGCGGTTCTCGTCGACCACCACCAACGGCCCCGCACCGGCTTCGGGGAGTGGCGCGTCGGCGGGCTCGCCGGAGCGCTCCATCGCGACGGTGTCCGCGGTGTCCTCGGCGAGGTCGTCACCTCCCAGCAGCAGCACGCCGGTACCGGCCACGGCCAGGACCGCCGCCGCGGCCGTCGCCGGGAGCCACCGCGGGGTGGGGCGTCGCGTGCGGCGGCGCGGGGCGAGCTCGTCGCGCGCCGAGGTCTGCGCCGCGAGCTCGGGACCCAACCGGTGGTCGAGCCGGGCGGCCAGGCCGTCCGGCTCGGCCGTGGGCGCCAGGCTCGCCAGCGCCGCGTCGGCCCGCTCCAACGCCGTCAACTGGCGGGCGAGCTCGGGGTCCGAGGCAAGCGAGCTTCGCACGTGCTCGCTCTGCTCCGGCGTGAGCTCGCCGGCCAGGTAGGCGGCCAGGCGGTCGACGGGTTCCACTCGACGATCCTCGGGGTCGGGGGTCGTACCGGTCGGGTCGGGGGTCGTGTAGGTCGGGTCAGCACTGGTGGGACGAGGTCAGGGGCGTTCTGGTTGCGAGGACTCGGCCAGCAGCTCGCCGAGCCGCAGCCGCGCGCGGGACACGCGGCTCTTGACCGTGCCCACGGGCAGGTCGGTGGCCGCCGCCGCATCGGCGTAGGACAGTCCCTCCACCGCGACCAGCAGCAGCAGCTGCCGCGATCGCTCGTCGAGTCCGGCCAGGGCGGTGCGCAGCGCATCGGCGGTGGCGCTGGCTGCGGTGTGGTCCTCGACCGCCGGCTCCTCGACGGCGCGGATCTCGGCGACGGGGGTGGATGGGCGGCGGGCGTCGTGGCGGACCTGGTCAATGGACACGTTGCGGGCCACCCGGTACAGCCACGTCGACAGCTTCGCCTCACGGCGGAACCCGCCACCGTTGCGCGCCAGGCGCACGAAGGTCTCCTGGACCGCATCCTCGGCGTCCTGGCGGTCACCGAGCACCTGGAAGCAGACCGCGAACAGTCGCCGGCGGTAGCGCCCGACCAGGGTCTTGAACGCCGCTTCGCGCTCGGCTGCCGGCACCGAGACGTCGAGGTAGCGGGTGAGCAGCATCTCGTCGGTCCAGCCGGGGCCGGCGGGCTCGGACCCCACGGTCAGGACGGTCCGAGGAAGCGGACGTCCGCGACCTCGGCGAGGTAGCCGTCCGAGGTGAGGGACAGGCCGGTGATCCACAGCAGCCAGTAGCGGCGGGTGATCGGGCTGAACTGGAAGGGCTGGCTGGTCTGGATGTCGGCCATGGCGGTGCGCGGCTCTCCCCAGCCCTCGAGGTCGTCGGCGTCGGGCAGGTCGTCGCTGGCGTAGAGCTCGACGTCCAGGCCCCCGCGCACCAACTCGATGACGATGGCCCGGACCTCCGCGGGTTCGCCCAGGTCGAAGACCAGCCCGATGCCGTCGCGGTCCGCGTCGAGGTCGCGCTCGGGGAACAGCGGTGAGGACCACGCGGTCTGCGGAGCGCCGTCGATGGCCAGCTCCGCTTCCGGGGCGGCCTCGAGCAGATCGGCCGCGGGGTCGAGGACCAGAGCCTGCTCCACCCGCCACTGCACCGCTTCGGGGGCGGGGGCGGCCTCCTCCTCCTGCAGCGCCTGGGTCGCGAACCAGGCCACCAGCGCGAGCACGATCCCGCCGAGGAAGGCGAACAGCAGCCGCTGGGCGTACTCCCGACGGGTGGTCGGCAGCGGGCCGCTCAGCGGTCGCTGCTCGAGGTCGTCGACCAGCGGCTCGCGCCCCTCGACGTCGTCGAGCAGCATCGCGGTGAGCTCGCTGGGCTTGGCGGTCACGCCCGGCGCCAGCGCGGCGGCCATCGCCGCGCCGTCGGGGTAGCGGTCAGCCTGGTCACGGCGGGTGGCGCGCACCACCACATCGTCGAGGAAGCGGGGAATGTCGGCCCGCACCTGCCGAGGTGGCAGCAGTTCGTGCGTCAGGCGCATGGCCGCGGTCGCGGTGGGCGTGTCCCCGCTGAAGGCGGACCGACCGGTGAGGCACTCGTAGAGCACCACGCCGAGCGCGTAGATGTCAGCCCGGCCGTCGACGTTCTCGTCCTGCAGCTGCTCGGGGGCGACGTAGGCGGCCGTGCCCACGACCGTGCCCGGCTTGGTCAGGGTGGCGTCCGCGCCCGACAGCGCCTTGGCGATCCCGAAATCGGTCACCTTCACGGTGCCGTCGGCGGCCAGCAGGATGTTGGCGGGCTTGACGTCACGGTGCACCAGCCCGTGGGCGTGCGCCGCGCCCAGCGCGGACGCGACCTGCTCCCCGATGGCCGCGACCACGGCCGGCTCGAGCGGCTCCTCACGCTTGAGCACCTGGCGCAGGCTGGGCCCGTCGACGTGCTCCATCACCAGGAAGACCAGCTCCCCGTCCTGCCCGGTGTCGTAGATGCGCACGGCATTGGGGTGGCTGAGCTGCGCCGCGGCGCGCGACTCGCGCTCGAAGCGCTCGACGACGGTCGGGTCGGTCGCGTGGTGGGGGTGCAGCAGCTTGATGGCGACGGTCCGTGACAGGTTCTGGTCGAAGGCGCGCCACACGATCGCGGCACCCCCCGACGCGATCGGTTCCTCCAGCAGGTAGCGCTCCGCGAGGTGGGAGCGGTCGGGCCAGGGGCGCGGGCCGGCGTCGGGTTCCGGCTCGGGTTCCGGCTCGGGCTCCGGCTCGGGTTCCGGGTCCGTCGCACCGAGCGGATCGGCGAGTTGCTCGCCCTCGTCGCCGACGAGCGTCGGGGCGTCGTCGCGCGCGGGCGCCGGCTCGGATCCGGAGACCGGATCGGCTGGGGTCGCGGCGCTGCCCTCCTCGGATCGTGGGTCCACGGTGGTCTCAGGACTGCCAGGCGACACGCGTGGTCACCGAGGCCACGGTCAGATCCTCGAGCGGACCGATGCGATGGGTCAGAAGGGTCGGGGCCTGCCGCTGCAGGGTGATCACCAGATCGTCTCCCTCGTCCTCGAGCGCAACCACCTCGGCGTCATGCAGGTCGGCCACGGCGACGGCGGCCTCGGTCGCCGCCTCCACCGACTGATCGGAACGGTAGGCGTCGCGCGCGGCGCGCGCGACCTCGCGGGCGTTGTCGTCGAGCGCGACGGTGGTCACCCCGATGGAGATGACCTCGTAGGCGATGAAGGCGAGCACGGCCACGGTGAGCAGCATCTTGAACAGCCACCCGGTGATGATCTCGCCACGTTCGGGGTGGTGCATGTCCCCGCCTCCTTGCGCGCCCTGCGCGTCACGTTCCGCCACACGGTACGCCCTCGCGGCGTCACCTGGCGTCAGACGACCTCGAGCCGTGGACGGCGCCGCTGCCGGCGACCGCGCACCGACCCGGCCAGCAGCAGGGCGGCCACCACCCCGGCCGTCAGCATCAGCGCCACCCCGGACACGGCGGTGGAGCGCACCGAGATCGTGGCGCGGTCGAGTTCCTGGCCGCCGGCGATGACCCGCACGGTGACCGGCACGGTCCCGGTCGAGCGCGCCTGGGTCGCGAACGACAGCGTCCGTGTCGCCCCTTCCTCGAGCACGAAGGGTTCGGATCGTCGCCCGTCGGGCCAGACCAGCCGGCCGGGCGAGGTCACCTCGACCTCCACGGTCAGCGGGCCGCCCCGGGTCCGCTGGACGGTCACCGGAACCTCGCCGCTGTCGGCGGTGAGCGTCACCTGCGCCCCGCCGATCACCTCGACCTCGCCCAAGCGTCGGTCGAGGTCCTGGGCGACGTCGCGCACGAGCGCCTCGGCCTCACCGCCGGGCATGCCCGTGAACTCCTCCGAGGTCGAGCGCAGCAGTTGATCGCGCAGGACCCCGACCGGACGCTGGTCGTCGGAAGGTTGGTCGGGAGGCAGGTCGGAGGGTCGGGAAGCGCGGTAGGCCTCGAGGTCGCGCAGTGCGTCGGCGAGCGCGTCGAGCACCTCGGGGGCGCGCGGGGGTCGGTCGGGGTCCTCGGCGAAGCTCACCGTGGTGCCGCGGTCGCGCGCCCGGGTGGCCAGGGTGGCCGGGTCGACCAGCTCGAGCCAGGGCAGCTCGGGGACCTCGGCGATCAGCGCGGTGGCCAGGTCCGGCCCGGGGTCGAACGACGCCGGGGGCAGGATCAGCAGCGCCCGCGCCGGATCGTCCGGGTTCTCCAGCGCGCACAGCGCGGTGTGGGCGATGACCTGCTGGACGTCGAGCACGGCACCTGCCGGTGTCCGCGTGCTCAGCGCCGCGGTCAGCACCGGGTCGCCGACCAGCCCCGTCAGCAAACGGCCGGTGGCGCTGCGCACCGGGCGCACCGTTTCATGCTGGGCGGCGTCATCGACCACGTCGGCGGGCAGCAGCAGCACGTCGCCCGGCAGCACCTCGACGGCGGCGGGGTCGATCCGTGCACCCACGAGGTGTGCGGCGCCGTCGACGCGCCGGTCGAGCAGCGTGGGAGCGCGGCGACGTGCGTCGGTGGCCGCCTCGCCCGCCAGGTCCCGCAGGATCGGCTCGCCGCCGGTCAGCGCGACCAGGTCGGCGTGGGCGTAGGCGCCCACGACCGGCGCGAAGGGCAGGGTGGCGGTCACGGCCCGGATGCGCTGGAGCAGGTCGTTGGAGGCGCGCGCCTCGCGGTCCTCGGGCTCCACGACGTGGCGTTCGAGGCTCCCGTCCGGCTGGCGTCCCAGCACCACGAAGCCATCGGCACGGTCGAGCAGGTCCTCGACCACGTGCACGGCCGGCGCCAGCACCACGGGGGACTCGGGGCGCGCCTCGAGGGCACGCAGCAGCACGTCGAGTCGTCCACCCGGACGCGTGGACCGGTCCACCTCGAGCGGGTAGGCCCCGTCGACCGTGCGCCAGAGCGCGTCGTCCAGTGGCCAGACCAGGGTCGTGGGCAGCGGGTCCGTGGGCCGCTGCGCGACGTGGACCACGGCGGTGACCACCTCGTCGAGGATGCGGGCGCCGCGCAGCACCGCGATTCTCACCGGGTGCACGCTGGTGGTCCCGGGCCAGGCGACCTCGGCCGGGCCGAAGGATGCGGCCACACCGCCGAGGTCGCCGGGCGGCAGCAGTCCCCCGTCGCGCAGGTCGTGGCCCTGCACGGCCAGCGGCGCAGAGGTGAGCGGGCCCTGCAGCGCCCGTTCGAGCTCGCCCCGGTCGGCGACGGCGGGGTGGACCTCCACGACCACGCGCAGTTGGCCGATCTGGCGCTGACCGGTGTTCTCGACCAGCACCCGCACGCCGAGGTCGAGGTCGCGTTGCGCGGCCGCGGGGTGGCTGCCCGGTCCGATCACCCCGGTGAGGTCGGACACGATCAGCGCCGCCTGCTCGGCGGTGTCGGACCCCACGGTGTCGGACCCCACGGTGTCGTCGGACCGGGCCGGAGCAGCGGCGCCCCCCGAGAGCACGCTGAGGGCCGCGACCGCCACGAGCACGAGCGCGACGGCGCGGGCGGTCCGCCTCGTGCGCCCCGTCCGGCTCACCGCTCGGTGCGCACGTCCACGGGCGTCGCCGCCCGCCGTGTGGCGAGCTCCACCAGCCGGCGCTCGTTGCGGTGCGCGAGGCGGACCAGCGCGATGTCTGAGGGGACCCATTCGACCTGCTCCGCCTCGTCGTCGTGCTCTCCGGCCGGTTGCCCGTCCCACCACATCAGGTAGTAGTGCACGTACTTGTGGTACCGGACGCGATCGGGCCGCCAGACGAACCAGTAGTCGATGGTGCCGAGCAGTTGGCCGATCACCGCGCCATGCCCGGTCTCCTCGCGCACCTCGCGCAGGGCAGCCTGCTGCTCGGTCTCGCCGGGCTCGATGCCGCCCTTGGGCAGCGTCCACTGCGGCTTGCCGGCAGCGTTGCGACGGGCGATCAGCAGCACCCAGCGGCGACCGTCGCCTCGGTCGTCGCAGACCACGCCACCGGCGGAGGTGGCCCGTCGCGTCGGGTACCTGGGCATGGTGGCAGGGTAGCGTCCGGGCCCCGGTCCGCCCCTGTCGCCGGGCCGACACCGAGGAGCCGTCCATGCGGGCACTGGTGCAGCGTGCCGCCAGCGGTTGGGTGCGGGTCGAGCAGCCCGGACCCGACGGGCAGCGCACGTGGGTCGAGACCGGCCGGATCGGTCCGGGCCTGGTCGTGTTGCTCGGGGTGACCCACGACGACGAGGCGACGTGCGCTGAGCGCATGGCGCACAAGCTGTGGCACCTGCGCGTGTTCGCCGACGAGAACGGCGCGATGAACCGTAGCTGTGCCGAGGTCGGCGGTGAGCTGCTGGTGGTGAGTCAGTTCACCCTCTACGGCGACACCCGCAAGGGCCGGCGGCCCTCGTACGTCGCCGCGGCCCGGCCCGAGCAGGCCGAGCCGATCGTCGACGCGGTGGTCGACCACCTGCGTGCGCTGGGTGCGCTGGTGGCAACCGGTCGGTTCGGTGCGATGATGCAGGTCGGGCTCGTCAACGATGGTCCGGTTACGCTGTGGGTGGAGCTGTGACCGAGGCACGCAGCTGGGGTACCGCCGGTCCGGGCACAGGAGGTTCACGGTGGACAGCGTCGATCGCTACCTGCAACTGCTGGTCGAGTCGGGCGGCTCGGACCTGCACCTGAAGGCCGGGGGTCCGGCCTACGTGCGGGTCGACGGTGACCTCAAGCCGGTCACCCACCTGCCGCCGCTGTCCCCGTCGGACACCGAGTCGTTCGCCTACGCCATGATGGACACCCGCGCGGTCGCCCGTTTCGAGGAGTCCCGGGAGGCCGACTTCGCCTACTCGCTGGCCGGCGTCGGGCGCTTCCGCGTCAACGCCTTCCGGCAGCGGGGCACCGTCGGGGTCGTGTGCCGGCGCGTGCTGCCGAGCTCGCAGACCTTCGAGGAGCTCGGGCTGCCGCCCTCGGTGCGCACCCTGGCCGAGGAGCACCGCGGGCTGGTGCTGGTCACCGGCCCGACGGGTTCGGGCAAGACGACCACCACCGCGGCCATGCTCAACCACATCAACCGCACCCGGCGCTGCCACATCGTCACGATCGAGGACCCGATCGAGGTCATGCACCGCGACGACAACGCGATCATCGACCAGCGCGAGATCGGGGTCGACACCGACGACTTCGCGACCGCGCTCAAGGCGGTCTCCCGGCAGGATCCCGACGTGATCTTCATCGGGGAGATGCGTGACCTCGAGACCGTCTCTGCGGCGCTGCAGGCGGCCGAGACCGGTCACATGGTCATCTCCACGCTGCACACCACCGACGCGCGCGAGACCATCAACCGAGTGGTGGACCTCTACCCCAAGGAGCAGCAGGCACAGGCCCGGCTGTCGCTCGCGAACTCGCTGAAGGGGATCGTCTGCCAGCGGCTCGCCCCGCGGTCCACCGGTGACGGTCGGGTCGCGGTCGTCGAGGTGATGGTCATGACCACGAGGTTCTACGAGTTCCTCACCGACCCCGCCCAGCTCGTCCACATCGAGGATGCGATCGCCGAGGGCTCCTACTACGGCATGCAGACCTTCGACCAGCACCTGCTGCAGCTGTACGCCGACGGCATCGTGTCGCTGCGCGATGCCCTGTCGACCGCGACCAACCCCCACGACTTCCGGGTCGCGCTGCGCAGTGCCGGACTGGCCACGGCCTGAGCCTCAGCCCTCGTCGGCCGTCGCCGGTGGCCCCCCCATCACCAGCACCTGGGGGCGAACCTCGGGCGCGACCGGTTCGGCGGCGTGCTCGGTGAGCCGGTCCAGCAGCCAGTGGCCCCGCTCGGTGCCGGTGTCGGCGATCACGACGTCGCCGCCGGGCCCGGCCACGTGCGCGACCACGATGATCAGCCCGAGCCGGCGCTGCAGCGGGTTGGCGCGGGTCGAGGCCGCCTGGACCTTGACCACCGGCGCCAGCGAGGTCACCACCGACAGCGCGCCGGTGCGGGCCGCGACCACCCGCGCGGTGAGTCCGTGCCCGAGCTGCCGGTACTCGACCACGGCCAGCACCGCGAACAGCGGCAGCAGCGCACCGGCCAGCCACGGCACCACGTCGGGCACCCCGAACGGCGCGTAGCGCCACGCGATGATCGCGCTCGCGCCGATCAGCACGGCCTGGCGCAGCCACCGGAACATCGTGCGGCGCAGCGCGGCGGGTGGATGGGCCGTCAGGGCAGGGATGCCGGCCACGCCCGGCAGCACCTCGGCGAGCAGGTCGTCGATGGCGCGCTCGGGTAGCAGCGGCACGGTGACCCGCCGGTCGGCGTCACCCGAGCCGCCGGCCGAGTGGATCCGGACCGCGGCGAAGCCCAGCAGCCGCCGCAACCAGTTGCGGTGCACCTCGACCTTCTGGACCCGGCGGAGCGGGACCACCGAGCTGCGCGTGGAGAGCAGCCCGCGGGTCACGCTCAGGTCGTCGCCGACGCGCTCGATGCGGAAACCTGCGTCGCGCAGCACCCCGACCACCACCGCGGTGGCCACCGAGGCCACCAGCGTGGCGGCGACACCGAGCAGCGCCAGCCGCCACCCGAACCCGTCGAGGGCACCGCGGCCGAGCAGGAGCCCTTCGACGAGGTCCTCGGCGCGCTCCGCGGCCCAGTCGCTGAAGGCATCGCCGACGAACTGGAAGGCCACGCCCACGATGGCCGGGAACACCAGCAGCCGGGCGCCGGTCACCGAGGCCAGCACCACGTGCCGCAGCGGCACCCGCAGCACGGACTCGGCGGGGGGAGGGGACAGGGCGTGCTCGCCCTCACCCTCGCTCGCGGCGTCGCCCGCCGCGGCCTTGCTCCGCCGCAGCTCGTCGCGCAGGGCCTCGGCGTCGGCCAGCGGGATGACCCGCAGCTCCACCTCGACCTCCGAGGAGCTGCCGGCGGTCTCGACGCGCAGCGCGGCCAGCCCGAACAGTCGGGCCACCGCGCCGCGGTCGATCTCCACCTGCTGGATCCGGGCCACGTCCAGCGCGCGGTGGCTGCGGCTGAGCACGCCCTCCTCGACCCGCAGCACCTCGCCGTCGAACCCGAAGCTGAAGCGCTGCCAGGCCAGCGTGCGGCCGATCAGCGCCACCACACCGAAGACCGCGAGGATCACCAGGATCACGCGGCCCCCCGCGGC
Source organism: Nitriliruptoraceae bacterium (assembly GCA_007121975.1). Classification (GTDB taxonomy): domain Bacteria; phylum Actinomycetota; class Nitriliruptoria; order Nitriliruptorales; family Nitriliruptoraceae; genus SKJO01. The sequence goes on from SKJO01000007.1 coordinate 39,993, forward strand.
GAACCCGGCGACCAGCGGGAAGATCAGGGCCTGGATGGTCTGCCTGAGGTCGATGCCGAGCAGGATCGAGGCCGGGTGCAGCCGGCGGTCGGCCAGCCCGTCAGACGGCATCGCTGAGCTCCCCCGGGTGGGCGGCCACGGCCTGGGCGGCCCGCCACAGCAGCTCGGCCCGGACGCTTGGTGCATCGGCGTTGGCGATGCCCGGCAGCCCGACGGTGCCGGTGGCCGAGGCGGTGGTGACCTGCAGGGTGGCCAGTCCCAGCAGCCGGTCGATGGGTCCCTGCACGACGTCGATCTGCTGGATGCGGAAGTAGGGCACGGCCGAACGCTGGCGGACCAGCACGCCGCGTTCGAGCAGCAGGGCGAGGTCGCTGAGCCACCAGCGCCAGCGCCGGAACCGTGCGCCCGGATACCACACCAGCAGGGTGACGAGCAGGGCGACGCTCAGCGCCACCACCACCCACCCCGCGCGGCCGAGCAGCAGCACCGCGGTGACCGATGCACCCGCGAGCAGCGGCACCTGCCACAGCGCCCCGAACACCCGCCAGACCTGCACGATGCCGGGGTCCAGGCCCCGCTCCCGGTCGTCGAGGCCGGGCGGTGGCGCGCTCGGCGTGGCTGCCGGCGCGCTCGGCGGCGGTGGCGGTGGCGCCGGGGGTGGTGGGGGTGGCAGGTCGGGC
>SKJO01000476.1 GCA_007121975.1 Nitriliruptoraceae bacterium
ACACCGCGCCCATGCAGTTCCACATGTGGGCGGTCAGGGTCGGCAGCTCGGCGGGCAGCGCGCGGTGCAGGTCCGCGAACAGCTCGCTCATCTTGTGGTCCTTGACGTTGGTCTTGAGGAACCGCCACGGCCAGCCCACGATCCAGGTGTTGAGCAGCGTGGACAGTCCCGGCAGCGTCGGGTCACCGGTGGTCACCGGCTCCCACACGAAGCGGTCGAAGGCCCGGGAGCGCTGGCTGATCCGCGACCACCGGCTGTACCAGGTGTTGCACCAGTCGATGACCTCGCTGGTGATGCCCGGGATGCTCAGCAGGTCGAGCCAGTAGGGGGTGAATCCCATCGCCCGGGCCGCGGAGGCCCCCGCCATCGCGATGCGGTAGTGGCCGAAGCCCATCCGGATGGTCGAGATCAGCACGCCGTGGTCGGTGAGGTGCTCGAGCCCCCCGGCCGCCGGCGGCCCGTCGACCCGCACGACGTCCCTGAGCCCGAGCAGCTCACCGAGGTAGGGGTTGTCGCGGACCTCGAGGTGGTAGGGCTGGTCGGGGTCGTAGGCGAACTTGCGCACGAACATCTGCTGCCAGCGGTCCGCGGCGCGGGACTGCCGGCGCGTGATCGGGTTGCCGTACACCTCGTAGCGGCCGTTGACCTTGTGCATGGGCGTGCCTCGATCGCAAGCTGGGGGGAGTGGGAGGGGATCGCGCAGGGGGGACGGTGCCGGATCACTTGATCCCGCTGGTGGCCACGTTCTCGACGAAGTAGCGCTGGGCGAGCACGAACACGGTCACCGGCACCGCGATCGCGATCATCACCCCGGCCATGATCAGGTTCGGGCTGTCGGCGGCCCGGCCGCCGAGTTGCTGCAGCGAGACGGTCAGCACGTGGTTGTCGAGGTTGCCGCCGCCGATCACGATGAACGGCCAGATGAAGCTGTTCCACGCATAGAGGAACATGAAGGTGGCCAGGGTCGCGATGGCCGGCTTGGACAACGGGACCAGGATCCGCCACAGGATCGTCCACCGCGAGGCACCGTCGATCACGGCGGCCTCCTCGAGCTCGCGCGGGATCGACACGAAGAACTGCCGGATCAGGAAGGTGCCGTAGGCGTTGAACACGAACGGGAACACCAGCGCGGCCAGCGAGTTGATCCAGCCCAGGGCGACCATCAGCTGGTACAGCGGGATGATCAGGATCACGAAGGGCACCATGATCGACCCGATGTACACCAGGAAGATGCCGTCACGCCCGGGGAACTCGATGCGGGCGAACGCGTACCCGCCGAGGATCGAGGTCAGCACCGTGCCGCCGACCACCAGCAGGGTGACCAGCAGGGTGTTGGTCAGGCTGCGGTCCAGGTTCTGCAGCGAGGTGACCTCGCCGTAGTTCTCGGTCCGGAAGGAGAGCGAGTCGATCGTCGGCGCGGTGCGCTCGGTGGCCTGCACCGTGTTGTCGGGATCGTCGGGCAGCGCGAAGATCCCGGCCGTGGTCGCGCCGACCTGGATCAGCCCCTCGAGCACCTCGCCGTCCACGGTGACGTCGTAGAGATCCTCCTCGACGCCGTCGACGACGACCGTCTCGGAGTCGATGAACCCGCCGCGGCGCTCCGCGTCACGGGTCGGTGCGCGCACCACCGCGTCGAGGTCGTCGGGCGGGGCGTAGAACCCGATCTGCACCGACTCGACGAGCACGCGCTCCTCGCCGTCGATGCGGTACAGCGGGCGCTCATCGCCGTCCACCTCGCGGGTGTCCTGGGTGTAGGGCAGCAACCGCGGCGGGAAGCGGGTGACGTCGCTGACCTCCTTGAGCGATCCGAAGGCCACCACCGCGAAGGGGAACAGCATCAGCAGGCTGAAGCCGGTCAGCACCGCGTACAGCCCGATGCGGTTGACGATGCTGCGGCGGGTCGATCCTACGACGGCAGGCATCTCTCACACCTCCTCGCGCTGGCGGCGGAACTGGATCAGGGTGAACACGAAGATCAGGATGAACAGCACCCATGCCACCGCCGAGGCGTACCCGAACGCGAACCGGCGGAACCCCTGGTCGTAGAGGTAGACCACCGGGGTGAGCGTCGAGTTCTCCGGACCGGCACCGATCGGTGTCGTGGTCGGGAACAGCACCACGTTCTCGCCGAACAGCTGCAGGGTGAGGATCCCGGTGGACGCCACGACGAAGAACGTCGTGGGTTTCAGGGCCGGCAGGGTCACGTTGCGGAAGCGCTGCCAGCGGTTGGCGCCATCGATCATGGCGGCCTCGTGCAGGGTCTGATCCACGCTCTGCAGGCCGGCGAGGAACAGCACCGCGTTGTAGCCGGTGAACATCCAGGCGAACACGATCACCAGCGAGAACAGCGCGATGTCCGCGTCCGACAGCCACTGCACCCGCGGGTCGGTCAGCTCGGGGAGGAACCCGACGTTGTTCCAGGTCACCACGAACCGGGAGATGAGGTAGTTGAGCCACCCCGAGGTGGCGCTGAACAGCTGGCGCCAGATCAGCGCGACCGCCACCACCCCGGCGATGGAGGGCACGAAGTAGATCGCGCGGAACGCCTTGACCCCGGGCGCCTTGGAGTTGAGCAGGGTCGCCAGCGCCAGGGCCGGGATCGTGGACAGCGGCAGCGCGAACAGGGTGAACACGAAGATGTTGCGAATCGAGGTCCAGAACATCACGTCGCGGGCGCCAACGACCACGTTGCCCACGGTGAACCACGTGAAGTAGCCGGAGGGCAGGGCGCTGGCGGCGGTCTCGCCCGCGGACACCACCGAGACGTTGAGCGCGAGGATGTTGATGTAGTTGCCCAGCCCGACGAAGTCGGCGTCGCCGAAGGCATCCCACTCGGTCAGCGACACGAACAGGCTGAACAGCAGGGGGCCGGCGAAGAACGCCGTGAAGCCGAGCAGGTTCGCCGACACGAACAGCAGGCCGTCGACGGTGCGCTGGGCTCGGACCGAAGCGTCGAGGTGGCGGGCCACGTCTGCCTGGAAGGTGCGCCACACGAGGTAGCCGCTGAGCAGCGCCACCCCGATCATGCTCAGCTGCAAGGGCTGCGCGGTGCGGGTCACGAAGGTCCACAGCCCCGGCAGCAGTCCCACCGCCAGCAGGGCGGCGGCGATCGCCACCCACGACACCAGATGCAGCCGTCGGCGGGCGACGGGTGAGCCGCCGGGCCGGTCCAGGAAGCCGGCGATCACCCAGGCCAGCAGCGCGATGCCCAGGAACGGCAACCCCCGCACGAAGGTCGCCCCGAGCGCATCCAGGCCGATGAACACCCGGTTGACCTGAAGCAGCGTGAGCACCGCACCCAGGAACGTCAGGTAGTCCGCCGCCATCGACAGCAGCCGCCCGGCGTGACGGTTCCGGGCCAGGGCCACGATCGCGCCCAGGTCCAACCCGAGCAGGACGGATGCGGCCGCGAGCGCAGCGATGCGGGTGGGGCCCTCGAGCTGCTCACCGGTCAGCACCAGCGCGAGGCCGCCGGCAGCGAGTAGGGCATGTACGGCCCGCCATCCCAGCAGCACCCGCACCCAGCCGGCCGCGGTGGCCAGGCGGGGTGGGCGGATGGTGGGGCGGGCGAGCTGAAGCGTCGTCACGGCCGCATCCCTTCGTCCCTCAGCGGAGGCCAGCGACGGGTTGCCGCTGGATCCCGCTCAGGGCTGCTGGGGCCCGCCCGGTCCTCGATGGCCGGGCGGGCCCCAGCAGTGGCGAAGGTCAGTCGAAGGTCGGGTCGAGCTGGGTGCAGATCGTCTCCTGGAACTCGTCCAGGGTCTGCGACCCGGCGACCACGCCCTCGATGGCGGGTGCCATGATGGTGTCGAAGGCCGGCCAGTCACCCTGCCACAGCGGGCCCTCCGGGACCGAGCTCTCCAGGCCGTCGATGAAGGCCTGGTTGTTCTCGGGTGGGGTGAAGGTCAGGAAGGTGTCGATGGTGTCGGGGTCGTCGGTACGCGAGGGGATGTTGGCGCCGAGCTCGGCGATCATGCCCTGGATCTCCCCGTCGGTGAGGCGGGTGATCAGCTCGAAGGCCTCCTCGGGGTGCTCGGTGTTGGCGTTCACCACGTAGGCGCCCCAGAAGGTCCAGTTGACCGCTCCGGCCGGGCCGGCGGGGATGTTGACCACGTCCCAGTCGAAGGTGTTCTCGCGGTAGGCGGGCGTTGACCAGCGGCCGGTCAGCTGCATGCCGACCTGGCCGGCCTGGAACGGCGGCTGGGAGTCCTCGCCGTAGGGCACGGCGAGCTCGTCCTGGTACAGCCCGACCATGTACTCCATGCCGAGGATCGACTCATCGGTGTCCAGCGCGCAGGCGGTGCGGTCCTCGTTGAAGAACCCGCCGCCGGCCGAGTTGATCCAGATACCCGGGTTGGCCCACCAGTTGTTCATCCCGAAGCCGAAGATCTCCCCACCGAGGGCGTCGACGGCCTCGCCGACCTCCCGGAAGGTGTCCCAGTTCCAGTCGCCCGCAGCGTCGAGCTCACGCGGGTCGGGGGCGCCGGCCTCGGCGATCAGATCGAGGTTGAGGTACAGGGCGAAGGTCGACACGTCACGGGGCAGGCCCCACAGCGACGGACCGGAGGTCTCGGTGGCCGGGTCGTAGGTGAGCAGCTCCATCGGCCCCGGGTAGTAGGCGTCGTCGCCGGCGTACATGTCGCTGGCTTCGGCCAGGTCGCGCAGGTCGAGGATCAGCCCACGGTTGGCGAAGTCGGCGATGTCGGTGCCGGGGATCCAGAACACGTCGGGTGCGGTGCCCCCGGCGATCTCGGTGCGCAGCGCGTCCTGGTAGGCGGCGGTCTCGGTGCCGCCGGGCTCGT
>SKJO01000245.1 GCA_007121975.1 Nitriliruptoraceae bacterium
CCGCCGGCGGCCGCCCAGCCGCGGGTCGCTCCACCGGCGCGGACCGCCGCCGGCTGGCCGACCGGGTCACCGGCGCCGGCCTCCGACTGGTGATTCGCCGGTGAAGCGGGTGCGGCTGGGGTGTGGGCGTCGTCGCACGACGTCCGACTCGTCCACCCTGGACACGCGCTGGTGTGGTTTCTTGGGGAGAGCGGCATTCCCCAACCCGCCGGCGTCCGGCCCGTGCGCAAGGCCGTGGTCATGACCTCGTTGCGCGAGTTGTTGAGCCAGGTCCGTCGCCTGGATGAGTTCGAGCTGCGACGGTTGCTGATCGTGGTGCGTGGTCTGCTGCTCGAGCTCGATGGTCCTCCGACGCCAGCCGAACACCACCTGCCGCCCTCGTTGACCTACCGCCAGGAGCACGTGCGCTGTGGGAAGGCCACGTGTCGTAGCTGCCCGCACGGCCCCTACTGGTACGCCTACTGGCGGGAGGACGGCCGTACTCGCAAGCGCTACATCGGTCGCCACCTGCCCGGTGAGCCCCTCGAGACGGTGATCCCCGACCTGCCGGGGTCCCGCGATCAGCGTGATGGTCAAGCCCGTTGAGGTGGACCCGTGGTCGGCTACCGTCGTAGCGCCAGGCGGGTCCGGCCGAGCGAGTGGAGAAGCCATGGCGGTGCTCGACGAGCAATTGATGGCGGTCCTGCGCTGTCCGGCGTGCCGCAGCGAGTTGGTGCACCGCGACCGCCGTCGGGTCCTGGTGTGCCAGGGCTGCCGGCTGGAGTACCCGGTGCGCGAGGGCATCCCGGTGATGCTGGTCGAGGAGGCCACGCAGCGGTAGGGCCATCCATCCACAGCTGCGCCCCGGCTGTGGTGGCTGATCATGGCGGGGGCCCGTAGTGTCGCCCGATGTTCTTGCCGCCACCGCTCGATGTCGTCGCCACCGGCCTGCTCGAACTCCTCGCCCCGTCGCGTTGTCTGGCGTGCCGGGTCCGGGCTGCACCGGTGTGGTGCCCGCGCTGCGAAGCTGCGGTCACCCGGCTCCCGCCGGGGTGCCCCCGCTGTGCCGGTCCGCGCGGGCCCGGGCATCCGTGCTGGCCGCACCCCGCCCCCGTCGCCGGCACGATCGCGGTGTTCGACTACCGCGGCCCGGTGGCGGCAGCGGTGGTCAGCGCCAAGGTGGCGGGCGCCCGCGTCGGCTGGGGACCGTTGGCGGACATGCTCGCGCAGCGCGTGGCGAGCACCCCACCCCCGGTCGACGTGGTCACCTGGGTCACCACTCCGGCGTCCCGACGTCGCAGCCGGGGTTTCGACCATGCCCGGCTGCTGGCCGCCGCGGTCGCCACCGCGCTGGACGTTCCTCTGGTGGCGACCATCGAGGCGCGTGCGGATCGGGAGGGCCACGACCGCTTCCGTGCCCGTCTGGCGCTGCCCGCCACCGACGTGTTGTTGGTCGATGACGTGTTGACCACCGGGCGCACCGCGGCGAGGGTCGCTGCCGAGTTGCAGCGCGCGGGGGCGGGCGCGGTCCACCTCGCCGTTCTGGCACGGGCAGGGTCACACGCGCTGGTCGACCTCGAGGCGGCACCGTTCCCGCGGCCCTCCCCTTGAGGATCGGTCGCTGCTACGGTGGGATGGACACGGCAGGGGAGACGTCTCCCCGCCCTCGTCGACCCCGGCAGGCGGGTCGGCGTCGTCCCCGCCGCGGTGGGTCCGACGCCGCCACCGGCGGCGTTGCCCGAACCCGGCGTGCTTCGCCGCGCCGACCGAGCGTCGCCCGACCGGGCGACGGGGACGAGGAGGAACCGTGCAGGTCACCGTCAGCGGCAAGAACTTCGATGTGACCGACAAGTTGCGTGACGAGGCGGTCGCCAAGCTCAGCCGCGTGCGCCGAATGTTCGACCGCTTCCTCGACATGGAGATCACCTTCTCGGAGGAGGCCAACCCCCGGATCGAGGACCGGATCCGGTGCGAGGTCGTGTTGCACACCAAGGGCAAGTACCTGCGGGCCGAGGCGGCCGCGCCGGATGCGCTGACCGCGGTCGACCGCGCCGAGGACAAGCTGTCGCGGCAGGTGCGCAAGCTCAAGACCCAGCGGGTGTCGCGGCCACGGCAGCAGACCCCCCCGGAGTTCGCCGAGGACCCGGCGGTGTGACCACCGTCCTGCGCGTGCCCGCGGGGACGGGCACGCGCCCACCCACCGTTCGTCCCCGCCGGGGCGTCGCGTGTCGGGGGGCGTGACGTACCCTCGTCGTCCTGGGATGACGAAGGACGACGACGGTGCTCGACAAGATCCTGCGGGCCGGAGAGGGCCGCAAGGCCAAGCAACTCCAGAAGGTCGTGGACGCGGTCGGCGAGCTGGCCCCTGCCATGCAGGCGCTCGACGACGAGGCGCTGCGGGCCAAGACCGACGAGTTCCGGGCCCGGCTCGCCGACGGCGCGTCCGTCGATGACCTGCAGTTCGAGGCCTTCGCGGTCGCCCGCGAGGCCGCTGAGCGGGTGCTCGGCGAGCGACCCTATGACGTGCAGGTGTTCGGTGGTGCCGCGCTGCACGACGGCAACATCGCCGAGATGAAGACCGGTGAGGGCAAGACCCTGACCTCGACCATGCCGGTCTACCTCAACGCGCTGTCGGGCCGGGGCGTGCACATCGTCACGGTCAACGAGTACCTCGCCAAGCGCGACGCGGACTGGATGGGCCGCATCCACCGGTTCCTGGGGCTGAGCGTGGACGTGGTGTTCTCGGGCCAGACCAAGGATGCCAAGCGCCGGGCGTACACCGCGGACATCACCTACGGGACCAACAACGAGTTCGGTTTCGACTACCTGCGCGACAACATGGCCTGGTCTCGTGAGCTGCAGGTGCAGCGCGGTCACCACTTCGCGCTGGTCGACGAGGTCGACTCGATCCTGGTCGACGAGGCCCGCACCCCGCTGATCATCTCCGGGCCCGCGGAGCAGTCGGCCGACCTGTACAAGGTCTTCGCCCGGCAGGTCGCTCCCAACCTCACCCGCGGCGCGGAGGGCGAGCGTCCCGGGGAGTCGACCGGCGACTACATCATCGACGAGGCCAAGCGCACCGTCGCGGTCACCGAGGAGGGCGTGACCAAGGTCGAGCGGCTGCTCAAGATCGAGAACATGTACGAGTCGGTCAACACCCCGCTGATCCACCACCTGCAGAACGCGCTCAAGGCCAAGGATCTCTACAAGCGCGACCGCGAGTACATCGTCACCGACGGCGAGGTGCACATCGTCGACGAGAACACCGGCCGCGTGCTGTATGGCCGGCGCTACTCCGAAGGGCTGCACCAGGCCATCGAGGCCAAGGAAGGGGTGCGGGTCAAGGAAGAGAACCAGACCCTGGCGACCATCACGCTGCAGAACTACTACCGCACCTACGACAAGCTCGCGGGCATGACCGGGACCGCCAAGACCGAGGAGACCGAGTTCCTCGAGATCTACAAGCTCGGGGTGGTGAGCGTCCCCACCAACCGGCCGATGGTGCGCGACGACCGGGCAGACCTGATCTACAAGGCCGAGGCGAGCAAGTTCGAGGCCGTAGCCCAGGAGATTCGTGAGCGGCACGATGCCGGTCAGCCGATCCTGATCGGCACCACCTCGGTCGAGAAGTCCGAGTACCTGGCCAAGGTGCTCACCCGCATGGGGATCCGCCACGAGGTGCTCAACGCCAAGAACCACGCGCGCGAGGCGCAGATCGTGTCGCAGGCCGGGCGGCTGGGTGCCGTGACCGTGTCGACGAACATGGCCGGACGCGGAACCGACATCGTGCTCGGCGGCAACGCCGAGGAAGTGGCCAAGGCCGAGGCGGCCAAGCTCGGCCCCGAGGCGACCGACGAGGAGCGCGAAGCTGCGGTGCAGGCCGCCTACGAGCGGCTGCGCCCGGAGTTCCGCGCCGAGGGTGAGCGGGTCAAGGAGCTCGGCGGCTTGTACGTGATCGGCACCGAGCGCCATGACTCGCGGCGGATCGACAACCAGCTGCGCGGTCGCTCCGGGCGGCAGGGCGACCCCGGCGTCAGCCGGTTCTTCCTGTCCCTCGAGGACGATCTGATGCGGCTGTTCAACGCCGCTGCGGTCGAACGGATCATGACCCGGCTCAAGATCCCCGACGACGTGCCCATCGAGCACAAGTGGGTCACCAAGGCGGTCGCCAACGCCCAACGCCAGGTCGAGAGCCTCAACTTCGACCGCCGCAAGAACGTGCTCAAGTACGACGACGTCATGAACGAGCAGCGCAAGGTCATCTACGGCCAGCGCCAGCGGCTGCTCGAAGGCGATGTCGAGGCGGTGGGCCAACTGTCGGACAAGTACCGCCTCGACACCGTCGACGGTCTGCTCGACGAGCACTGCCCGCCCGGCGTGTACCCCGAGGAGTGGGACCTCGAGGGGCTCGCAGCCCGGCTCGAGCAGATCTACGACGCGGAGATCGACCTCGCCAACCTCGACCTCGACGAGGTCGAGCGTGACCTGCTCGCCGAGCGCATCCTCGCCGACATGGACGCCGCCTACGAGCGACGTACCGCTGAGGTCGGAGGGACCGACGCCATCCGCGAACTCGAGCGCCGGGTGATCCTGACCATCGTGGACCGCAAGTGGCGCGAGCACCTCTACGAGATGGACGCGCTGCGTGACGGCATCGGCCTGCGCGCGGTGGGTCAGCGTGACCCGCTCACCGAGTACCAGCGTGAGGCCTACGACTCGTTCGTCGAGATGATGTCGGGGGTCAAGGAGGAGGCGGTCACCTACTTCTTCCGGGTCCCGGTCGACACCCAGCCCAAGGCGAGTGCGTCAGGGGTCTCG
>SKJO01000302.1 GCA_007121975.1 Nitriliruptoraceae bacterium
CCCGAGGTGCCGACCTTGCCGTAGACGTCGGGCGCCTCGGCCGGGTCGCGGCCGTAGAGGGTGACCGAGTCGAAGGCGGTGGACAGCCGGGTCGCCTCGTTGCCCTCGGAGAGGTAGTGGAACCGGCGGTTGGTGCGGAACGGGTCGCCCTCGCCGGCGAACATCCGGGCCGGGGCCTCACCCTCCCGCTTGAAGGGGAACACCCCGGCGGTGTAGGGGAAGCTGCCGGGCAGGTGCTCGGCGCGCAGGAAGGTCAGCCGGTCACCGTCGTCGGTGCGCCGCGGCAGGGCCACACGCGGCACCTTGGTGCCCGACAGGGTCGCGCGGGTCAGCGGCACCCGGATCTCGCGGTCGCGCACGGTGTAGACGTACTCGTCGCCGGCGTACTCCTCGACCAGCGATGTCCAGCGCGCGAGCAGGGCCCGCGAATCCTCGGACAGGTCGTGCTCGACCGCCTCGAGCCGCCGTTCGAGCGCACCCACGGCGGCATCGACGTCGGGGTCGCCGGCCTCGTGGCTGGCGTCGGCGGTGACCTCCTCGATGGCGGCCTGCAGTCGCTGGCGGCGCCGGGCGAGCTCGGCCTGCTCGGCGGTGGTGCGGTGGTAGTGGCGCACCGCGTCGGCGATCTCGGCGAGGTAGCGCTCGCGTCCGGGCGGCAGCACGCCCTCCAGCCGGGTGGACACGCGGGTGTCGACCCGCGGCAGCACGCCGCCGTCGGCGGCCAGCCCGTGCGCAGCGAGCTCGGCGACGAGCTGCTGGTACAGCGCGGTCACGCCGTCGTCGTCGAAGCGTGCTGCGGAGGTGCCGAACACCGGCATCTGCTCCCACGACGCACCGAACGCCTCGCGGTTGCGCACCAACTGGCGGGCGACGTCGCGCCGGGCGTCGTCGGCACCTCGCCGCTCGAACTTGTTGATCGCCACCACGTCGGCGAAGTCGAGCATGTCGATCTTCTCGAGCTGCGAGGCGGCGCCGAACTCGGGGGTCATGACGTACAACGAGGTGTCGACGTGGGGCACGATGCCCGCGTCGCCCTGCCCGATGCCCGGGGTCTCGACGATCACGAGGTCGTGCCCGGCAGCCTTGAGCGCGGCAACGGCGTCGTCGAGGTGGCCCGGCAGCTCGCCGCCGGCGTGCCGGGTCGCCATCGACCGGAAGAACACGCGGCCCGGGGCGATGGTGTTCATGCGGATGCGGTCACCGAGCAGCGCCCCGCCGCCTCGGCGCCGGGTCGGGTCGATGGCCAGCACGGCGACCCGCAGCTTGTCCTCGCGGTCCCGTCGGAACCGGCGCACCAGCTCATCGGTGAGCGAGGACTTGCCCGCGCCGCCAGTGCCGGTGATGCCGAGCACCGGCACCCGACGCGCGCTGGCTGCGGCCCGGACCCCGTCGAGCAGTGGCTGCGGGGCACGGCCGGACTCCAGCACGCTCAGCGTGCGGGCCAGTGCCACCTCGTCACCCGCGAGCAGGTCGTCGAGGTCGATCTGCTCGGCATCCGGCACGCCCCGGGATGCTTCGATCATCTCCTGGATCATCCCCACCAGGCCCAGCCGCTGCCCGTCGGCCGGTGAGTAGATCCGGGCCACGCCCCGCTCGTGCAGCAGGGCGATCTCGTCGGGGACGATCACCCCACCCCCGCCGCCGAACACCTTTACGTGACCCATCCCGTGGGCGCGAAGCTGCTCGACGAGGTAGGTGAAGTACTCGACGTGGCCGCCCTGATACGAGCTGATCGCCACCCCCTGCGCATCCTCCTGGACGGCGGCGGCCACCACCTCGTCGACGCTGCGGTCATGCCCGAGGTGCACCACCTCGGCGCCCTGTGACTGCAGGATGCGGCGCATGATGTTGATCGCCGCATCGTGGCCGTCGAACAGACTCGCGGCCGTGACGAACCGAACCGGGGTGGTCGCCGCGCTCGCGGCGCGTGCCGCGCTCGAGCCGGTCGGGGCGGGGGTGCGGCCCATGGGGTTCCTCACATCCGGAACAGCAACAACTAGGACGTCCTACAAAGTGGTAGCGTAGCAAGCCGTGGCGACGAACTGCGGGCCGATGCGACGTGGATCACTACGCTCGCGATGAAGTGCCGGTGCTCGCCCGACGGTTCGAGTGCCCCCGACACGCGAGCGGAGCATCCCGTGTCCCCGCGCCCCACGCCCTCCCCGGCTCACGGGGTCCGAACGGTGCTGCGCAGCAAACTCGAGCCGCCCGCGACCTCGCACCTGGCCATCGGTTCCACCCACCCGATCCGGCTGCTGTGCGAGCACACTGCGCCGGTCACGGTGCTCGTCGCCCCCGCGGGCGCCGGCAAGAGCGTCGCGCTGTCGACCTGGGTGCGTACCACCCCGCAGGTGCAGGGGCGGACCGCCTGGGCCACGCTGGACCGACGCGACGACGACCTCGTGGCGCTGTGGTCCACCCTGCTCGCGTCCCTCGGTCACAGCCAGGCGCTCACGGACCAGCAGCGGGTGCTCGAACTACGCGCCTCGGCAGACACGATCGAGGACGGCATCCTGCCCGCGGTGCTGGACGTGATCGGCGACTCCCACGGCCCCCTTTGGTGGGTGCTCGACGACCTGCACGTGCTGCAGGATCGGCGGGCGCTCGACAGCCTGGCACTGCTGCTGACCCACCAGCCGGCGAACCTGCACCTGGTGCTCTCCAGCCGTCATCCGCCGAACCTGCCGCTGCACCGCCCCCGCCTCGAGAGCCGCCTTCACGAGATCCCGCCCGAGGCGTTCGCGCTGAACCGCGAGGAGACCGCTCAGCTGCTCACCCTGCATGGACTGGAGCTCGACGCCGACCTCGTCGATGAACTGTGGGCGCGGACCGAGGGGTGGGCGGCCGGCCTGCGACTGGCGATCTCCGGACTCCGCAACAGCGAGGATCCGGTCCGGTTCATCGCCGCCTTCAGCGGTGAGTCCCGGCCGGTTGCGGAGCTGATCATCTCCGAGGTGCTCGCCAACCTGCCGCCGGATCTGCGCCGCTTCCTGCTGCTGACCAGCCCGGCGCTGACGCTCACCGCAGCCCTGGCCGAACAGCTCACCGACCGACGGGACGCGGGTGCGGTGCTCGAGGAGTTGCACCGGCGCAACGTGCTGACCCAGCGGCTGCCCGGTACCCACGGAGCCACCACCGCCTACCGCTACCACGACCTGCTGCGCTCCTACCTCAGAACCACGCTGCAGCGCACCGATGCTCGGACCTGGCGGCACCTGCATGGTCAGCTCACCGACCACCACGCCGCCCACGGCGAGCCTCTCATCGCTCTCGAGCACGCGATCGCGGCCGGCGACGCCGAACGGGCCGCAGCGATCCTGCACAGCGACGGCGCCGGCCTCGTGCTCGATGGGCACGTCCCCGCGCTCGAGTGGCTACTCGCCACGATGCCCGAGGCCTGGCTGCGTACGCCGGTGATCGGACTGATCGCCGTCGAGTGCGCTCTGGACCAGTGGAATCCAGGACTCGCCGAACAGCGGTTCTCCCGGATCGACGGCGGGGCGCTGGCCGCAGGCACCGACCCCTTCCTGCGCGGGTTGCACTCCATGGTCTGCATGCATCGGGCACGCATGTCGGTCGAGGCGATCCGACAGCTCGAGGACCTCGATGCCTCCGTGGTCGGGACCACCGGCGATCACGACCTCGACCTGCTCGGACGTCTGCAACGCGGCACGATCGGGGTGCGCAACGTCGAGCGCGGACCGGCCCGCCGCGACCTCGAGCAGGTTGTCGAGGCGGCGCTGGCCAGCGACCGCGGCGAAGCAGCGCTGGTGGCACTGGGCAACCTGGCGGCCATCGCACTGCTCGATGGGGATACCGAAGCCATCACCCACGTCCTCGAGCAGGCGGACGCCGTCACGGCGCCGCGCGGCTGGATCGGTACCCGGGTCGCCGCGCAACTCGACATCGTGCGCACCAAGCTCGCCCTGTGGCACCACCAACCCGAGGAGGCGCGTCGGTGCTGGCACGCCGCAGCGTCCGCGCTCGACGGACGGGTCGCGAACCCCGACCTGCGGACGGCGCACACCGTGCTCGGTGCGCAGCTCGAGGAGTTGACCGGCAGCCGGACGCTCGAGTCGGTGAGCGGGATCGACCAGATCCAGCGGCAGCTCGCGGAACTGGGCTACAGCCCATCGATCACCGCTGAGGCGAGCTGGACACTGGTGCGGCTGTGGCTCGAGAACGGCGACGTCGCGGCGGCGGAGCAGGCACTGCGGCGCGTGGAGGCGCTGCTCGACGGCTACGGGGAGAGCGATCTGCTGGTCGCCCTGTTGGAGCGCGCGCGCCAGGGTCCGGCCACCGCTCGGCGCAGGCTGCACGGTGTGCTGCGCGGTGAGCGACCGACACTGCTCGGGGTGTCGCTCACGCGCGCCTGGGTCCTCGAAGCACGGCTGGCGGCGGACACCGGCGCCAGCGCGCGGTCCTTCGAGGCGCTGCTGGAAGCGGTGCGACGCACCGCCACGGGAGGACTGGCCGGGTTGCTGATCACCGACGCCGCCGACCTGCGCGATCTGCTGGTCGCTCACCGCGGCCGCTTCGGACCGCACGAAGCCTTCGTGGCCGAAGCCCTCGAGCGCTCCGAACTCCTCGACGACGCGGGGCCTGCCGTGAGCTTCGCGCTCACCCCCACCGAGCTCGAGATCCTGCGCGACCTTCCCACCCACCGCTCGATCGCGGACATCGCCGCAGCCCGGCAGGTCTCCGCGAACACGGTCAAGACCCACCTCAAGGGCATCTACCGCAAGCTCGGGGTGAACAGCCGGCGTGAGGCCGTCGAGGTCG